>CBINOL010000041.1:0-36929 GCA_966252285.1 uncultured Caulobacter sp. | reverse complement strand
CGGCATTGGCCCACGAGACGATCTTGGCCAGCGGCTTGAGGCCGCGCTTGTCGGCTTCGGCGGCGCTCATCAGCACCAGGGCCGCGGCGCCGTCATTGAGGCCCGAGGCGTTGGCGGCGGTCACCGAGCCGTCCTTGGCGAAGGCCGGCTTCAGGCCCGAGATGCTTTCCAGGGTCACGCCGTGACGGATGTATTCGTCCTGGTCGACGACGGTGTCGCCCTTGCGGCCCTTGATGGTCACGCCGACGATCTCGTCGGCGAACTTGCCGGCCTTCTGGGCGGCCTCGGCCTTGTTCTGGCTGGCCACGGCGAACTTGTCCTGGTCCTCGCGGGTGATCTGCCAGCGGTTGGCGATGTTCTCGGCCGTCTGGCCCATGTGGTAGCCGTGGAAGGCGTCCCACAGGCCGTCCTTGATCATGGTGTCGACGAAGCCCAGGTCGCCCATCTTCTGACCGGTGCGCAGGGCCTGGGCGTGCGGGGCCTGGCTCATGCTCTCCTGGCCGCCGACCACGACGATGCTGGCGTCGCCCGACAGGATCTGCTGGGCGCCCAGGGCCACCGCGCGCAGGCCCGAGCCGCACAGCTGGTTGAGGCTCCAGGCCGGGCTCTCGACCGGGATGCCGGCCTTGACCGAGGCCTGGCGAGCCGGACCCTGGCCGGCGCCGGCCTGCAGCACCTGGCCCAGGATCACCTCGTCGACGTCCGCCGGCGTGATCCCGGCGCGCTCGACGGCGGCGGCGATCGCGGTCTTGCCCAGCTCCGCGGCCGGCAGGCTAGAAAGCGCGCCGAGGAAGGAACCGACCGGCGTGCGAGCGGCGGAGACGATGACGATATCGGTCATTGGCTTTGATTTTCCCGTGACTGTTCCGTGACGCCTTCGCAGGTGCGGCGCCCACACTTTTGCAGTGCAACAGCACCATGCCCAAACGAACGGCGTTCGTCACGAATACATTTTCATGTCATCATCTGGCGTCCAAGTCCTCGCGGGACTGGCGCCCTGGCTTTGCATTAGCGATAGTGCGATGCGAAAAGGCGGGCGACACCGCTGTCCCAGGGAACGAAATGTCCGAGAACCCCGAAAAAGGCGAAGCCGCCGCCGGCGCCGACAAAGTTTCCGCCGAAAAAGGTTCGGGCCAGCGCGTCGTCATCAAGAAGTACGCCAATCGCCGGCTCTACAACACCGCGTCCAGCTCCTACGTCACCCTCGAGCACCTGTCGGACATGGTGAAGGAGGGCGTCGACTTCGTGGTCTACGACGCCAAGACCAACGACGACATCACCCGCTCGGTCCTGACCCAGATCATCTTCGAAGAGGAAAACCGCGGCGGCGGCCAGAACCTGCTGCCCATCCAGTTCCTCCGCCAGCTGATCGGCTTCTACGGCAACTCGATGCAGGCCTTCCTGCCCAGCTACCTGGAAATGTCGCTGGAAAGCTTCGCCAAGCAGCAGGAGCGCATGCGCCAGCAGTTCACCGGCGGCCCGGGTCTCGCCGGCAAGGCGGCCGCGCCGGGCATGGCCATCTATGAGGAACAGATCCGCCAGAACATGGCGCTGTTCGACCGGGCCATGAAGATGTTCTCGCCCTTCGCCTACAGCCGTCCCGAAGACGCCGCCGCCGAGGCGCCCGCCGCCCCGCCGCCGCCCGCGCCGGCTCCGGCCGCGCCCAGCGAGGACGGCCTGGCCGACCTCAAGCGCCAGCTCGAGGCCATGCAGGAACAGATCGCCAAGCTGGCGACCAAATCCTAATTTCCATCAACCATGACGGCGCATTCGTTCTTAACGGAGGCGCCGCTAGCGTGCCGACCATGACCGGTCCGATCGACCCCATCCGACGCGCGGCGACCGCGCGCCGGGCGCTGGCCGCGCCCAAGGACTCCGACCGCCACGAGGCGGACGGCGAAGAGGTCGTGTTCGTCCGCGACGAGGAAGAGGCCCCGGCCGATCCGCCGCCGCAGCCGCGCCCGCGCGGTCCGTTCGCCGCCTTCGCCGCCCAGGTCATGGGCCAGCCCGGCCAGAAGCGCGGCCTGCGCGGTGGGCAGGAAGTGCTCGACGCGGCGCGTTCGACCTATCTCGGCACGGAATATTCCGGCCCGGCCGACCGCCGTCCCAAGGCGGGCCTGATCAAGAAGACCGAGATCTAGCCGCCAGACCTGACCGTAAGCGCGGCAAGCTGGGCCTCCAGCGCCGCCACCCTGGCTTCCAGATCGGCGATCCGCGCCGCGGCCGGATCAAGCGGCGCCGCATGCGCGCCCACGCCGGCCCGCCGTGCGGCTTCTTCCCGGGAAACCCCGACCATCTCGGCAAAAACCGCCAGTTCGGCCGGCGCGATCTCGCGCTGATCCTTGAAGACCAGCTCCAGATCGGCCGCGCTGAGGCCCGCCGCCGCGGCCAGGGCCAGGCGGTCCAGCCCCCGCTGCGCCAGCCGCGCGTCGTACCAGTGGTGATCGAAGAACAGCGCCATTTGGGATTTCTAGCGCCCCGCGCCGACTTGGCGCCAGTCTTGCTAGGTCGAGACCCGAGTCTTTTCGGAAAGCGTCACGACCTATGCTGTCCATCCTGATCCGAGCCTTCGACGTGGCCGTCGTCACCCTGATCTTCTCGGTCCTGACCTGACACCGTTTTCCTGACAACGCTTCCCTGCGACAAAAGCGCCGAGCGACATCCATTCGCTTGATCGGAGGGACTGCCGGGTCCAATTTAACCGTGTCGCGTCCACCCCCCACAACGCGACATGCGTACCGCCGGCCCGAGGTTGCCCCTAGTCCTCGGGCCGGTTCTACGTTCGGCCTACGGCGGGCTTAAGCCGCTTCCAGCAACATCATCGTGCCCTGGCCGCCATCGGCGCAGATGCTGACGATGGCCTTCTCGCCCTTGCCGCGCGCCGCCAGTTCCTTGGTCGCCTGGCTCAGGATCCGCGCGCCGGTGGCCCCGAACGGGTGGCCCAGCGCGAGACTCCCGCCGGTGGGGTTCATCCGCTCGCGCGGGAAGGCGCCGAGATCGGCCGTGACCCCGGCCCTGTCGGCCAGGAACTTTTTGCTCTCCCAGGCGGCGATGTGCGACAGCACCTGGGCCGCAAAGGCCTCGTGGATTTCCCACAGCCCGATGTCGCCCAGCGTCAGGCCGTTGCGCGCCAGCATGCGCGGCACGCCGTAGGCCGGGGCCATCAGGAGGCCCTCGCTCCGCAGGTCGATGGCGGTGACCTCATAGTCGAGGATCTTCACGCGCGGCGTGCGCTCGGGCAGACGGGCCAGGCCCGCCTCCGAAGCCACCCAGACGCTCGCAGCGCCGTCGGTCAGCGGCGAGGAATTGCCCGCCGTCAGCGTGCCCTGGCCGCTTACCTTGTCGAAGGCCGGCTTCAGCTTGGCCAGCTTCTCCAGCGTGCTGTCCTTACGCGGGATGGTGTCACGCCTCGCTTCGCCCACCGGGATCACCAGATCGTCGAAGAAGCCGTTCTCCCAGGCGCGCACGGCGTTCTGGTGGCTGGAAAAAGCGACGGCGTCCTGGTCGGCGCGGGCCAGACCCCATTCCTTGGCGGTGATCTCGGTGTGCTCGCCCATGGAAAGGCCCGTGGTGCGATTGGCCACCTTGGGGATGAACAGCTTGGCGTCAGCCGCCTTGAACGCCGACAGCACCGCCAGCCGGCCCTTCAGGTCGCGGGCCTGCTGGAAGCGGCGGATCCAGTCCGACAGTCTCACCGACAGGCCGATCTGCACCCGGCTCATCGCCTCGACGCCGCCGACCAAAGCCAGATCGCGGCCGCGCCCGTCGATCATGCCGGCGGCCTCGAGCACGCCGGTCATGCTGGTCGAGCAGGCCATGACCGTGGAGAAGGCCGGGATGGTCGGGTCGGCCCCGGCGTCCAGCAGCACCTCGCGGGCGATGTTGCTCCAGGTGAGGTTGGGGATCACCGTGCCCCAGACCGCGAAGTCGGGCCGTGCGCCCTTCTCCAGCATGGCCTTCACCACGGGAACGGAAAGCGCGATGGCGTCATGGGCGGCCAGCGCCCCGTCGACCTTGGCGAAGGGCGAGCGCAGGCCGGCGGCGAGCCAGAGATTGGAAGCGGTCATTTAACGGCGTCCGTAAGAGGGTCTGTTACCGATAGATAGGAGGCCGGATGCGCGGATGCTTGTCGAAATCGGCCGCGCTCAGCCGTAGCGCTCCTCGGTCCACGGATCGCCGCGGTTGTGATAGCCGCGTTCCTCCCAGAAGCCCGGCCGGTCGGCGGCCACGAACTCGATCCGCTTCAGCCACTTGGCGCTTTTCCAGAAATAGAGATGCGGCACGACCAGCCGCACCGGCCCGCCGTGCTCGGCCGCGATCGGCGCGCCTTCCCAGCCGTGGGCCAGCAGCGCGCCCTCATGGGCGAAGTCGTCGATCGCGAGGTTGGTGGTGTAGCCGTCGTAGGAATGCAGCACGACGAACCGCGCCTCGTCCCTGGGCGCCACGGCCAACACCACGTCGCGGGTCAGCACCCCGTCCCAGTGGTTGTCATAGCGCGACCAGGTGGTGACGCAGTGGATGTCGGACACGGGCGCGCTCTGCGGCTGGGCCAGCAGCGCCGAAAAGCTCCAGGTCGCCGGCCGCGACACCAGCCCGTCGATGCGCAGCCGCCAGTCCTCGCGAGAGACGTCGGGCTTGAGGCCCAGGTCGAGCACGGGCCAGTCGCGGGTCAGGTGCTGGCCGGGCGGCAGGCGCTCGCTCTCGGGCCGAACCGTTTGACCGGTGAGAAACTTGCCCGAGCGCGCCCAGGCTTCCTTGCTGCGGGTCAGCTTGCTGTCTTGCGGCGGCTGGTCGTCGTCCATCGGGGCCTCCTGGCGAGAGGCTAACGCGCGACGGCTCCAAGGCGCTTGTAGAAACGCCGCATCGCGAAATCCTCGCCCCTAGCGCATCTCGCCGAAGTCGACGTCGCGGCGGGCGGCGACGATGGTGACGATGAAGCCGGCCAGCACGTCCAGCAGCACCATCAGGGTGATCAGGAAGAACACCGAGGTCGCGAACGCCGGCAGCAGCAAGAGCTCCACCAGGCAGACGATGAACAGCACCATCGACAGCGAGTGGTTGATGATCGCCACCTTGCGGCTGGTGGTCGACTTCAGGAGCTCGACGAACAGCACCACCAGCGAGGCGCCCAGCAGGAGGTCGCCCCAGCTGACGATCCAGTCGACGCGCGAGGCCATGTGGATGCGGAACAGCTGCTCGCCGAACCGATAGCTGGCCGCGTCGGACGAGAAACCGCCGCCGACCGTCAGGGCCAGCAGGTTGTAGATCAGCACCGGCAGAGCCAGCAGCGGAAAGGCGGCGAACATTGCGGTGAATTCCCCCGAAGTCGACTTTCAGGGTTAACCGGTTTTGCCAGGCGGGTGAAGCCGGCGCCGCCCCATGGGCGAGCACCGGCCCGTCGGCTCAGAGCCCGACGATGTAGGCGACCGACTCGTGGTCGCCGATGCAGTTGCCGCTGCCCTGGATCGAGACCGGCTTGCCCGCCGCCGTCGCCGTCAGCAGGTTGGCCAGCATCGCCTGCCCCGCCGGCGTGTTGGCGTTGAACACCCAAAGGCCGTTGGGGTGGGCGCAGGACGGCATGTCGCCGCTGCGCACGCCCGAGTGGCTGAACCAGACATTGCCGTCGGCCCCGGTCGAAATGCCGGACGCCATGCCCTGGCCCTGGCTCGAAGCCAGCGCCGGCGCCGCCCCGCCCAGCAGCGCCGCCGCCAGGAGCAGGCCCGCCGAAACGCACTTTCCAATCATCGAAGATCCCCTGCGAAACGCGCGTCGATCGCGCCTTTGCGGGGCTAGCACACGCGGCGCGGCAGCGTCGCCGTCGCTCGCGCCAACGATCTTAAGCCTCGTCGACGCCCTGCGGGTTGCGGGCCCGCGACTGCAGCCACATCACGCCGAAGAGGTCGCTGACCGAAGCCTTCAGGCGGCCGAAGTTGGTATATTTCGACACGCCCGTCTCGCGGTGACGGTGGTTCACCGGCTGGAAGGCGATCTCGTAGCCCTCGCGCAGCATCAGCGCGGGGATGTAGCGGTGGATGTGATCGAAGTAGGGCAGCCGCAGAAACGCCTCGCGGCGGAAGGCCTTCAGGCCGCAGCCGGTGTCGTTGGCGGTGTCCTTCAGGAGCCGCTTGCGCACGCCGTTGCCGAACTTGCTGGCGAAGCGCTTGGCGTTGCTGTCCTGGCGCTTGACCCGCTCGCCGCCGACCAGGGCGAGCTCCCTGGGCGCCGCCTGCAGCGCCTTGGCCAGGCGCGGGGCGTCGGCCGGGTCGTTCTGGCCGTCGCCGTCCATGGTCACCACGATCGGGGCGCGGGCGGCCAGGATGCCGCTGCGGATCGAGCGGCTCTGGCCCGAGTTCTTGCGGTGGCCCAGCACGCGCAGCTGCGGGATCTCGGCCTTGAGGGCGGTCAGCAGGGCCTTGGTGTCGTCGCGGCTGGCGTCGTCCACGAAGATCATCTCGTAGGACTCGCCGGCGAAGGCGGCGGCGATCTCGCGCGCCAGGGCCGGCGCGGCCCCGCCTTCGTCGAACACGGGCACGACGACGGAGAAATCGGGGGTCGCGGCGGAATTATCGGATGTCATGGCCGCTTTTACCGCAAATCTCGCGCCATGAAAGGATCGTGCTATTCCAGCACGCATGAGCGCGAACACCAGCCCTAATCCCGGTCAGAGCCCTACTCTTGAATCCCGCCTCGACGCCTGGTCGCGCGGCTGGCGCGCGCCGGTGTTCGCCGCGCTCGTGGCGCTGATCGCCGGCCTGCCGGGCCTGTTCGCCATGCCGCCGCTCGACCGCGACGAGTCCCGCTTCGCCCAGGCCACCGCCCAGATGCTGGAGACCGGCGACTATGTGAACATCAAGCTGCAGGACCAGCCGCGCAACAAGAAGCCGGTGGGCATCCACTGGCTGCAGGCCGTGGCGGTCGAGGCCGTCTCGGCGCCGGAAGACCGCGGGATCTGGGCCTACCGCATCCCGTCGCTGCTGGGCGCCATGCTGGCGGCGGCCGCCTGCGCCTGGGGCGCGGCCGCCTTCTTCGGTCCGCGCGAGAGCCTGCTGTCGGGCGCGATCCTGGGCGCGACCTTCCTGTTGTCGACCGAGGCCTTCATCGCCAAGACCGACGCGGCGCTATGCGGCTTCACGACTTTGGCCATGGCGGGCCTGGCCAGGATCTACGCGGCCGGCCTGGCCGGCGAAAAGGTCGGCAAGGGGCCAAAGCTGGCCTTCTGGATCGGCATGGCCATGGCCGCCCTGATCAAGGGCCCCGTCGGCCTGCTGGTCGCGATCCTCGCCATCCTGGCCCTTTGGGCCTGGGACCGGAAGATCGGCTGGCTCAAGCAGCTGGGCTGGAGCTGGGGCCTGATCCTGTTCGCCGCCATCGTCCTGCCCTGGGCGACCATGATCACCATCGCCACCGACGGCGCCTTCTGGGGCGCGGCGGTGGGCGGGGACCTGGCCCCCAAGCTGGCCGGCGGCCACGAGAGCCACAGCGGCCCGTTCGGCTACTACGCCCTGCTCTCGCCGCTGCTGCTGTTCCCGGTGACCCTGCTGCTGCCCGCCGCCCTCGTCCTGGCCTGGACCGGCCGCAAGGAGCCGGGCGTGCGCTTTGCCTTGTGCTGGTTGATCCCGACCTGGCTGATGTTCGAGATCCTGCCGACGAAGCTGGCCCACTACACCCTGCCCTCGTTCGGGGCGCTGGCCATGCTGATGGCCGCCGCCCTGCGCGCGCCCCTGGGCCTCGTCCCGCGCATCATCGGCACGGCCTTGCTGGCCTTGGCGGGCGTGGCCTTCGCCGCCGTCTGCATCGTCGCCTGGAAGACCTACGCCGCGCCCTCAACTCTGCCGCTGGCCATCCTGCCCGCCCTGCTGTTCGTGGCCGCGGCCGTCGCCGGCGGCTGGCTGATCCTGCGCAGGCAAGCCGCCAAGGCCCTGGTCACCGCCGGCGTCCTGGGCATCCTGGCCCACGGGACCATGGCCGGCCTGCTGGCCCCGCGCCTCGACTCGCTGTGGCTGTCCAAGCGTCTGGCCCGCGCCCTCGAGGCCACTGACCTCGCCCCCCGCGCCGGCGCGCCCGGCCCGGTGGCGGTGACCGGCTATTCCGAACCCAGCATGGTCTTCCAGCTGGGCACCACCACCCAGCTGACCGATGCGGAAGGCGCGGCCGACGCGGTGGACGAAGGCCGCCCCGCCGTGGTCGAGGGCCGCGAGGACGAGAAGTTCCGCGCCGCCCTGGCCGCGCTGGGCCACGCCCCGCGCCAGGCCGGCGAGATCAAGGGCCTGAACTATTCCGACGGCGACGACGAGGTGCTGCGCATCTATCGCGGCGAGCCCCGCCGCCACGAGGCCGTCGAAGCCCCCGACGCCGTCACCGGCGCCGAGGCCACCCCTCCCGTCGCCGAGGAGGCCCCGCGATGAGCCGCTTCATCGAGATCGTCGAGGTCGGTCCGCGCGACGGCCTGCAGAACGAGAAGTCGATCCTGACCGTCGAGGAAAAGCTCGACCTGATCCGCCGCCTCGAAGCCGCCGGCGCCCGCCGCACCGAGGTGGTGTCGTTCGTGAATCCCAACCGCGTGCCGCAGATGGCCGGCGCGGAAGAGATCATGGACGCCCTGGGCGGCCCCGATCCCAAACGCTCGCGCATCGGCCTGGTGCTCAATATGCGCGGCTGGGAGCGCTGCGTGTCGACCGGCTGCGACGAGGCCAATGTGGTGGTCTGCGCGTCGGACGGCTTCGGCGTGAAGAACCAGGGCGCGACGGTCAACCAGCAGCTCGACACCCTGGCCGCCATCGTCGAGCGCCAGGCGATCGACGGCGGCCCGCCGATCACCGCCACCATCTCGGTGGCCTTCGGCTGCCCGTTCGACGGCGAGGTGTCGCAAGACCAGGTCGTGGCCATCGCCCGCGAGGCGGCGGCCATGAACGTGCCCGAGATCGCCATCGCCGACACCATCGGCGTCGCTGACCCCTGGACCGTCCGCAAGCGCATCGAAGCCGTCCGCGCCGCCGCGCCGGACGCGCGCCTGCGCATGCACTTCCACGACACCCGCAACACCGGCCTGGCCAACGCCTTCGCCAGCGTCGAGGCCGGGGTCGACGTGCTCGACGCCTCGGTCGGCGGCCTGGGCGGCTGCCCCTTCGCCCCGGCGGCGACGGGCAATATCGGCACCGAGGATCTGGTCTACATGCTGCAGCGGGCCGGTTTCGAGACCGGCTACGACCTCGACGCCCTGATCACCATCGGCCGCGACATCAGCCAGCGCCTGGGCAAGGCCCCGGCGTCGTCGCTGGCAAGGGCTGGCAGGTTTCCGGCCAAGACCTAACGACCGCCGACGACGCAAGTGCCTAAAAGAGTCTGCGTCCGGTCATTCGAGAACGAAGAAACCAACGAAGCTCTGAAGCTCCCACGGAGCGGGCCGAGGGCTCCTTCGCGTCGCGATAACGTTAGGACTTCACCATCATCGCCAATAACGCGCGCTACATAGGCGCCATCAGAAAGAGGCACTAGCGTCCACTGCACGCTATTTGTCGCGCGAATGCTGCCATCCAACTGCCGAGTAGCCTCGTCCGTTCGGCCTGCAACAATCGTCATGCGCTGTTTAAGCGGAAGGCTAGCCCTTTCGAAGGGTTGAACGTGCCGAACCTCAACATACGTGTCGAACACGCACATTGTGTGAGGAAGCTCAGTCGTCAGCGAGCTGCCAGTCGCGGACAGGGCCGCCAAAACCAACTCGACCATCACTGCCCGCATGCGCCCCTCCTGCGCTGGAGAGACTACGGGCGGTCACTTCGGTTGAAAATTGAATTTAAGCCGCAAACCGACCCAGGTCCTGCTTGCTCTCCACCAGGTCCAGCACGTCGCCCATGCGGAAGCCGGGGTCGGCGGGGTAGAGCGCGTCGTAGATCGAGCGGGCGAAGGCCAGGTCCGCCGGGGTCTTCACGCGCCAGTCCAGGCTGGACCAGTCGCGCACGGCCCGCAGGTGGGCGTGGCGGAAGCGGTTCGGCTGGTTGCGGATGGCGGCGGTGGGCGAGATGCGGGCCAGCGGGTCGCGCTCCTCGGCGGCCGCGATGCGCAGGGCCTGGGCCGAGATCACCTCGACCTCCAGGCCGGCCGGATAGGTGCGATAGACGCGGTTGGAGGCGTAGTCGGCGCCGGTAGCCAGCGCCAGCTTGACGGTCTGGTCGATCAGGCCCGGGTCGACGAACGGGGCGTCGCCCTTCAGGCGCACGATGTGGCTGACCGGGCCGGCGGCCTCGGCGCAGCGGGCGATGCGGTCGAGGATGTCCGCGCCCGCGCCGCGATGGACGGTGACGCCGCGCGACACCAGGAACCCGGCCAGCGCGTCGTCGGCCGGCTGGTCGCTGGTGGCGACGATGATCTTGTTGAGCGTGGCGGCCTGCCGGATCCGCTCCAGCTGGCGCAGGATCATCGGCTGTCCCTGGAGGGTGGCCATCGCCTTGCCGGGCAGACGGCTGGAGCCCATGCGGGCCTGCAGGACGGCGAGGATCATGGCGTTGCCTCCCTTCGAGGCGTCTTGTCCGGTTCTATTCTGAACCTTGAGCTTCGAGTCGGGTCCGCCGCTAGGCGACCCAACGTCGCGGGTCGAGGGCCACCGGGTCGTCGATGGCCATCTCGTCCCAGTCCAGGTCCGGCGGCGGGCTCGAGGCGGCGGCGACGACGGCCGACAGCTCGGCGGCCGAGGTGACGCCGACGATCACGGCCGAAGCCTCCGGGCGCGACAGGGCGAAACCGAGCGCGGCCTGCAGCGGGTCAGAGCGGCCTTCGGCGATCATGCGGCGCACGCGCGACAGGCGGCCCGAGGCCCCCTTCAGCTGGGCCGGCACCCGGTCGGGCGGCAGGAACAGGAGGCCGTTGAGGAAGATCGAGCGCAGCTGCACCTCGACGCCCATGCCGGCGATGCGCTGCAGCGAGCCGTCGGCCAGCAGGCGCTGGTCCAGCAGGCTGGCGGGCGCCTGGATGATGTCGGGCTTGAAGCGGCGGGCCACGCCGACCGGATCGTCGGTGGCGTGCGCGGAAATGCCGATGTTGCGGAACAGGCCCTGCTCACGCAGGCGGTGCAGGCGGTCCCACATGGCCGGGCCATGGGCGCCGAACAGTTCCGACGGCGATTGAACGACGATGGTGTCGGCGCGCTCCAGGCCCAGGCGACGCAGCGAGGCGCGGGCCTCGGCCTCGACGAAGTCCGGGCCGCGGTCGGCGCGGGCGGCGGCCAGGGTCACGCGGCACGAGACCGGGCGCGGGATCAGGTCGCCGAGCACGGATTCCGAGCGGCCATAGACGCCCGAGACGTCCAGCACCGACAGGCGGGCGCGCGCGGCGATGCTGAGAATGTCGCGGGCCTCGATCTCGGGAGAGCGCGAACGCGGCGACGCGTTCATGCCGTCCAGTCCGAACTGGGCGGCGGCAAGACCGAGCTTGGAGACGGTGAGCGACATGAACTTCCGCGTCGGATGAAGCACCAATGTCGGAGAGCCTACGCGCCAAGGTTTGAAGAAGGCGTTTCTGGAACCTTGCCGAGGGGTTAAGATCGGCCCGATGGACCTTACCGATCCCGCCGCCGTTTCCGGCCCCGAATGGCCCATGCACGGCCTGGCCGACGATATGCGGCCGGCCCTCGAACAGGCCCTGGCGCAAGGCCCCGCGGCGCTGGCCACGATTATCGCCCTGGAGGGCGGCGGTCCGCGCCCGATCGGCACGCAGATGGTGTTCGCGCAAGGCTTTGTCGCCGGCTTCCTGTCGGGCGGCTGCATCGAGGGCGACGTCGAACTGCACGCCCGCGAGGTGCTGGAGACGGGTCTTCCCAAGCGCCTCGTCTATGGCGAGGGCAGCCCCTGGCCGGACATCCGCCTGCTGTGCGGCGCCCGCATCGAGATCCTGGTCGAACGCCTTAACGCCGACGACGGCGCGGTGCGCGACCTTTTGACTCACGCTCGAAGAAGGCGCCCGGCGCTGTGGTTCACCGACGGCGTCCGACGAGTCTGCGCGCCGGTCGGGGCGACGCCGGTTCCATGGCCCGGCGTGTTCGTGCGCCGCTTCGATCCGGTCCCGCGCCTGGTGGTGATGGGCGGCGATCCGACCGCCCTGGCCCTGGCCAGCCTCGGCGTCCAGGCCGGGTTCGAGACCACTCTGGCGCGACCCAAGGGCCCGATGGCCGCCCCGCCCCTGCCGGGCGTGCGCTACAGCCGCGAAGCGCCGAAGATCGCCCTGGCGGCCGCCGGCCTCGACGCCTGGACCGCCGTGGCGGTGTGCAGCCACGACATGGCGCTGGACCACGAGGCCCTGCTGGCCGCCCTGCCCTCGCCTGCGCCTTACGTCGGCCTTCTGGGCGCCCGTCGACGACTGTCGGAACGGCTCGCCGCGCTGAAGGCCGACGGCCTGACGGAACGGGACCTGGCCAAGCTGCGCGCGCCCATCGGCCTGGATCTGGGCGGCAAGGCCCCGTTCGAGGTGGCCGTGGCCGTGATCGGCGAGATCATCGCCACGCGGAATGGACAGCCGGCGCTGGAGAGAAGGGCGGAGAGTCTGGCGTACTAGTCCGCGTCATCCCGGCCGGAGCGCGCAGCGCGGAGAGCCGGGACCCAGGGGCCGACGCATTGCATCGGCGACCGCTGGGGCGGCGAAACCAAACACCGAGACCAGCCCCCTGGGTCCCGGATAAGCGCTGCGCGCTTTCCGGGATGACGACGGAGGGCGGCGGCGACGTTACGCCGTCCAGTCCCCCGACTTCCCGCCCGTCTTCTCCAGAAGCCGCACGACCTCGATGACCATGCCCTTCTCGGCGGCCTTCAGCATGTCGTAGATGGTCAGGCAGGCCACCGACACGGCGGTCAGGGCCTCCATCTCCACGCCGGTCGGGCCGGTGGTCTTGACCCGCGCGGTGACCGACAGCCCGCCGTCGGCCGGCTCGACCTCGACCACCACTTTCGACAGCGCCAGCGGGTGGCACAGCGGGATCAGGTCGGAGGTTTTCTTGGCCGCCATCACGCCGGCCAGTTCGGCCACGGCCCGCACGTCGCCCTTGCGGCCGGTTCCGGAGACGGCCAGCGCCAGGGTCTCGGGCGCCATGCGCACGAAGCCCGTCGCCACCGCCTCGCGGGCCGTGGCGGGCTTGTCGGAGACGTCGACCATGCGGGCGCGGCCCTGGTCGTCGATGTGGGTCAGCCTGCTCATTTTTCGAGAAGCCGGGGCATGAGCTCGACCATGTTGCAGGGCTTGTGGCGGCTGTCGAGCTGGGCGGCGATCACCTTGTCCCAGCCGTCCTTCACCGCGCCGTTCGAGCCCGGCAGGCAGAACACGAACACCCCATCGATGATCCCGGCCGTGGCCCGCGACTGCAGGGTCGAGAGGCCCACGGTGGCGTAGGAGACGAGGTGGAACACCACGGCGAAGCCGTCGATGACCTTGTCGAACAGCGGCTGCAGCGCCTCGACCGTGACGTCGCGGCCGGTCAGGCCGGTGCCGCCGGTGCTGACCACCGCATCGACCTGCCCGCTCGCGATCCAGCCGCGCACGGTGGAGCGGATCTTCTCGATGTCGTCGCGCACCACCGCCCGGCCGGCGAACTCGTGGCCGGCGGCCTTGACGCGCTCGATCAGGATCTCGCCCGAGGTGTCGGTGCTTTCGTCGCGGGTGTCGGAGACGGTCAGGATCGCCACCCGCACCGGCTTGAAGGGAAGCTCGGGCTTGATCCCGCCGCCCGGGGTGAGGCCTGACATGCGATGCTCCCGCTTCTTTGCTTGCCGCGCGACAGGCGCCGAAACCGCTGACGCTTTCGGCTGTCGCGCTTTGGTCAATCCCAACGCTGAGCGTCGGTCCTATCCTGAGCCGTCGGCTCGATCCAGCGGGCGCCGTCCGGGCCGTGCTCCTTCTTCCAGAACGGCGCCCGGCTCTTGAGCCAGTCCATCAGGAAGTCGCACGCCTCGAAGGCGGCCCGGCGGTGCTTGGACGCCGTCGCCACGAACACCACCGCTTCGCCCGGCGCGATCTTTCCCACACGATGGACGATGCGCCAGTCCTGCAAGCCGAACCGCTCGGCCGCGCCCCTCGCAAAGGCCTCGATCGCGCTTTCGGTGAAGCCGGGATAGGCCTCAAGCTCCAGGATCGACGCGGCGCCGCTCTCGGCGCGAGCCAGGCCGACGAAGCTGGCCACCGCCCCGGTCTCGTCGCGACCGGCGCAGAAGGCCGTCAGCAGCGCGCCCGGCTCGAACGGCGCCTCGGTCAGGGTGATCATCCGCCGCTCATCGGCGGCAGGAAGGCGACCTCGGTGGCGGCCGCCAGCACGGCCTCGCCGCGCACCAGGGCCTTGTCGACAGCGACCTGCACGCCGGGGCCTTCGAGGGCCTGCGCCAGTTCGGCGTCGTCGTTGGCGAGGCAGGCGCGCAGGGCGGCCAGGCTTTCCGCCGCCACCTCGCGCTCACGCCAGCCGGCCTGGTCGGCCAGGCGTCCGAACAGCAGCACGCGGGCCATCCCTAGCCTCCGGTCGTCGACATGTGGCGGGCCACCGCCGGGCGCGGCGCGTCGACCTGGAAGTCGTGGCCCTTGGGCTTGGACCCGATCGCCGCGTGGATGGCCGCCACCAGCTCGCCGTCGGTCGCCCCGCCGCGCAGCACGGCCCTAAGGTCGCTGGCGTCGTCGCGGCCAAGGCAGGTGTGCAGGGTGCCGGTGCAGGTCAGCCGCACCCGATTGCAGGCCTCGCAGAAATTGTGGCTCAGCGGCGTGATGAACCCCAGCCGCCCGCCGGTCTCCTCGACCTTGGCGTAGCGGGCCGGACCGCCGGTGGCGTAGGCCAGGTCCGTCAGCGTCCAGTAGGACGACAGTTCGCGCCGCACGTCGCGCAGCGACAGGAACTGGTCGGTGCGGTCCTCGTCGATCTCGCCCAGCGGCATGGTCTCGATCAGGGTCATGTCGCAGCCGCGCGCATGGGCCCACTGAATCAGGCCCGGCAGCTCGGCGGCGTTGTCGCGCTTGAGCGCCACGGCGTTGATCTTGACCTGGACGCCCGCCGCCAGGGCCGCGTCGATCCCGCCGACCACCTTGGCCACGTCGCCGCCGCGGGTCAGCCGCCGGAAGAGATCGGGCTTGAGCGTATCGAGCGAGACGTTGATCCGCTTCACGCCCAGGGCCGCCAGGCGGTCGGCGTGCTGAGCCAGCTGGGTGCCGTTGGTGGTCAGGGTCAGTTCGTCCAGCGCGCCGCTCTTCAGGTGGCGCGAAAGGCTCTCGACCAGTTCCATGATCCCCTTGCGCACCAGCGGCTCGCCGCCGGTCAGGCGCAGCTTGCGCACGCCCAGGCCGACAAAGGTCGAGGCCAGGCGGTCCAGCTCCTCGAGCGTCAGCACCTCCGCCTTGGGCAGGAAGGTCATGTGCTCGGCCATGCAGTAGACGCAGCGCAGGTCGCAGCGGTCGGTCACCGAAACGCGCAGATAGGTCACCGCGCGGCCAAAGCCGTCGATCAGTCGGGGGCTGTCGTCAGGGGACGTCATATCGGCCATAGGATAAGCCTCCCAAGGCGTCGCGGAAAGGGATCGCATGCGACTGGAGGCCATCGTCCTGGCGGCTGGCGCGGGAACGCGCTTCGGCGGCGGCAAGCTGCTCGCCGATTATCGCGCCCGGCCGCTGCTGGACCACGCCCTGGACGCGGCCCTGGCGGCTCCCGTCGAACGGGTGACGGCGGTGATCCGGCCCGGCGATGCGGCGATAGCGGCCCTGGTCGCCGTCCGTCCCGATCCGCGCCTGCGCCCGCTGCTCGCCCCCGACGCCGCCGAGGGCCTGGGCGCCTCACTGCGGTCCGGGATCGCGGCGCTGGATCCGACGACGACCGGCGTCTTCGTGTTCCTGGGCGACATGCCGGACGTTCCGCACGACCTGGCGGGCGAACTGGCCACGCGGCTGAACGGATCGATCCGGATCGTCGCTCCGATCCACGCCGGCCGGCGCGGCCATCCGGTGCTGTTTTCGAAGGCCTGCTTCCCGGACCTCCTCGCCCTTTCGGGCGATCGCGGCGCCCAGGGGCTGATGGCGGCCGCGGGCGAAACCCAGGTCATGGTCCCGACCGACGCGCCCGGCGTGCTGTTCGACGTCGACCGGCGCGAGGACCTGGCGGACTAGACGCCCTCGTCCCCGATCCGACGCTGCTCGCGCCAATGGCGCCAGACCGCCACCGCCAGCATGACCAGAATGCCGTAGCTCCAGACCGCCAGGCTCAGCTTGTAGGTGTTGATGGTCACGCGATGGTCGATGACCGTGGCCAGGTGCGACGCCAGGGCCAGCAACTGGAAGGCCGCAATCACCACCGTCCATAGCCGGCGCGAGCGCAGCGACTCCCAGACGAAGAACACGGCCACCAGGCCGTCGACCACCATCACGCCGATGTCGGCGAACCGCGGACTGTTGCGATAGACCAGCAGCGAGGCGAACCAGGCCAGCAGGATGGCCGCTCCGATGCGTCGGGCAGGGCTGTCGCCGAAGCGCAGAGCCAGCCCGCAGACCAGGACGGCCAGGCCCAGGGATATGATGATCTGCAGCACGGCGCGGCCCCCGACTCGTGGGCCGCAACATGCCGCAAGCCGGTTCCGGATCAAGCATGATCCGGAACCGGCTCGCGTTGCGATCAATCAGTGATGGGTCAGGCGACCTTCCCCGAGGATGCGGCGCACCTCGTCGATGACGACCAGGGCGCCTTCAGCGTCGTTGGCCTCTTCCATCGCGATCAGCCTGTGCATCAGCGCGGTCAGCACTCGCTTCTGCACCGGGCAGAGGTCGCGCAGGCAGCGGCCGAACTCGGCGGCTTCATCGATCGCCGGCTGGAGCGCGGCGAGAACGGCGGTCATTGAGAAACTCCGATTTCAAGGGGCGCCGCGCGGATCACGCGGCGCGACCGCCTTCGAGGGCGTGCAGACCCGCGGTGCGCGGCGTGTCGCCGTCCGCGGACTTGCCAAGGTCGCCCATCGCCAGGGCGCCGCAGCCGATCTGGGCGCGGACCTCGGCGAGATCGCCGTGCGCCTTCACGATCGTGCGGCGGGCGGAAAGGATATGGGTCAGGGTGACGCCGAGGGTTTCGATGGCTTCCTGGCCGATCACGGCCGACAGCTGAGCATCGAGCCGCAGAGAGGGCAGCAGGCCCACCAGCTCGGCGGTTTCGCGCAGGGCCGCATCGATGGCGGCTTCGGCGCGCTTCAGTTTCTCGGCCCCAGCACGGGCCGCGTCGCTGCGTTTCATGCAAGACTCTCCCACTCGCGCGGGAGCCCCCCGCACGTTCAAGGCGATGAGTTGTTTGGAAAGCTGGTCGCCGGTCAGTGCGCCGGCGGTGTGCTCCAGCCCTCGCGGAACCGCTGGAGGGCGAAGAGAAATTCATGGGCGCCCATGGTCACCACGCTGAGCAGCACGCCGGCCGCCAGGGCTGAAACCAGGATCAGGCCCATCCATTGGGCGGGAGTCAGGTCATGGCGCCAACCTCCCCGCGTTCGGACCGGATCGGACTGTCGTCCGACAGGAACGCCGTCGCCGCGAGAACCCGCAGCAGCAGCTTCGAAGGAGGATCGCCAGCCGCCTGCGCCTTGCGCAGCGCCGACACCGTTTCCGGCACCAGGCGCTCCCGCTCGGGGGTGCCCGCCATCAGGGTCAGGCCCTCTTCCAGCGATTTCCAGCTCGCGATGAAGAAGGCCGAACCGGGAGCGCCCGAAGGCCTCGTCTTGGGTGAGTTGTCGTTCATGGCCATGGCCGCTCCCGCTGTTGAAGTCAGGAGAGACCGGCTCGGGCTCGACGGCTAGGTCTGACGATTGCCTACGGTAGTCATTACCGGGGTCCCAATTGCCGGGGGTCTGCTCCCAGGCCACGAAGGCCAGGGCGGCGTCGCGACGACCCATGCCGGCCAGCCGGCGACGGGCGCTCAGCACGTGCATCTCGACGGTCTTGGGCGACAGGCTGAGCAGGCGCGCGATTTCCTTCGAGCGCTGATGCTGGGCGATCAGGCGCAGGATCTCGCGCTCACGGGGCGTGAGTTTCTCGAAACCAAGGCTGTCGGCAGGCTCGACCATGGCGCTAAGATGGTCCTAGCACAGCCTCTCGTCCAGCGGTCCGACGTCAATTCCGGTCGCGCCAAGGTTAACGTTCAGACAGACCGCACGAACGGAAGCTTTGCAGTGGCCTGGCCCGACAGCGCCAGCAGGGCGTTGGCGACCGCCGGGGCGATCACCGGCGTGCCGGGTTCGCCCACCCCGCTGGGCGGTGCGGCGGACTGCACGATGTGGGTCTCCACGCTCGGCGCCTCGCCGATCCGCAGCACGCGATAGGTGTCGAAATTGCTCTGGTCGACCGCCCCGTCGGTGAGGGTGATCTCGCCATAGAGCGCCGCCGACAGGCCATAGCAGGTCCCGCCCTCCATCTGGGCGGCGATCTGGTTCGGCGAGACCGCCGTGCCGCAATCGATGGCGGTGACCACCCTGCCGACCTTGGGCGCGCCGTCCACCAGCTTGACCTCGGCCACCTGGGCCACGACCGAACCGAAGCTCTCGTGCACCGCCACGCCGCGCGTCCAGCCGGCCGCGGCCGTCGGCCCGGCCTTCTCGATCGCCAGGTCCAGCGCCGCCAGATGCCTGTTGGCGCCGGCCTTGGCGTAGAGCGCGCGGCGGTACTCGACCGGGTCCTTGCCAGCCTTGCGGGCCAGCTGGTCGATGGTGTGCTCCATGACGAAGGCGGTGTGGGTGGCCCCCACCGAGCGCCACCACAGCACGGGCACGCCGACCTCCGGAAAGGCGACCTGGGCGTCGACGACGGGCGTGGCCTTCAGGTAGGGCGAATCCGACGCCCCCTCGACAGCGGTCTGGTCGACGCCCTTCGAGGGCATCGGCGAGTCCTTCATGATCGACTGGCTGACGATGCGGTGGCGCCAGGTCGCCGGCAGGCCGTCCTTATCCAGCGTGACCCGCACCGCATGGGCGACCAGCGGCCGGTAGTGGCCGGCGCGCATGTCGTCCTCGCGGGTCCAGACCAGCTTCACCGGCCTGCCGCCCCCGACCTTCTTGGCCACGTGCACGCACTCGGCCACGTAGTCGGAGGTGAAGGTCGCCCGCCGCCCGAACGAGCCGCCGGCGAACAGCGTCTCGATCTCGACCGAGCCCGGCAGGGTCCCGACGATCTTGGCCGCGTTCAGCTGGTCCAGGGTCTGGCCCTGCGAGCCGTGCACCAGCTTGACCGAATTGCCGTCGACGATCGCCACGCAGTTCATCGGCTCCATCGTGGCGTGGGCGAGATAGGGGAACTCGTAGACCGCCTCGAAGGCGTCTGCTCCCCCCGCCGCCTGGGCCGCGTCGCCCTTGGACCCGAACGACTCCCACTTCTGGTCGGCCGGGCCCTTGCCCGTGGCGAGGTCGCGGAAGGCCGCGGCGATCTGCGCCGAACCGCGTTTCTCGGCCTTGGCCTCGTCCCAGCGCACGTCCAGCGCCTCACGGCCCAGGCGGGCGGCCCAGGTGGATCTGGCTGTCACAGCCACGCCGGTGGGGATCTCGAACACATCGACCACGCCTGCGACCTTCCTGGCCGCGTCGGCGTCGAAGCTTTCGACCTTGGCCCCGAACTTCGGCGCATGGGCGACCATGGCCGTCAGCATGTCGGGCAGGTGGACGTCCTGGGTATAGCGGGCGCCGCCGTCGCTCTTGGCTTGGGCGTCCTTGCGGCGCACGCGGTCTGTGCCGATCAGGGTGAAGGTCTTGGTATCCTTCAGCGCCGGATTGGCCGGCGGCGTCACCTTGGCGGCGTCGGCCATCAGGTCGGCGAAGGCGGCGCTCTTGCCCGAGGCGTGGGTCAGCACACCGTCCTTGACCGTCACCTCGCCGGCCGGAACGTTCCAGCGGTTGGCGGCGGCCTCGACGAACATCGCCCGCGCCCCGGCGCCGGCCTTGCGCAGCTGCTCCCAGCTGTTGGAGATCGCCGAACTGCCGCCGGTCAACTGCGCGCCCAGGGCGCCGTTGCCGTAGAGCTTGGCGTTGGCCGGCGACTGCTCGACGCGCACCTTGGTCCAGTCGGCGTCCAGCTCCTCGGCGACGATGGCCGCCAGGCCCGCGTGATTGCCCTGGCCGAACTCGATGTGCTTGGAGATCACCGTGACGAAGCCGTCGGGCTCGAAACGGACGAACGGGCCGAACGCCCCGACCTCGATCTTGGAACCGGCGCTCATCAGGTCGGCCGGCGAGCAGCCCACCGCCAGCGCCCCACCCACGACCACCGCCCCGACCACTACTTCGCGGCGGCTGAAGCCTTCGGATTTGACGGGCGCGTTCATCGCACCTCTCCGCGCTGCACCCGCGAGGTGGCCCCCGCCGCCGCCGCGACCGCCTCGTCGACGGCGGCCTCGACCTCGGCCTCCTTGGCGGCCGGCGGCGCGGCGACCACCGGAGCGGCGACGGTTCCGGCCGCGTCCTTGATCGCCGCCCGGATCCGCTGATAGGCGCCGCAGCGACAGATGTTGCCGCCCATGGCCGCATCGATGTCCGCGTCGCTGGGGCTCTTGGTCGCCGCCAGCAGGGCGGCGGCCGACATGATCTGGCCGGACTGGCAGTAGCCGCACTGCGGCACGTCCAGCTTCACCCAGGCCTGCTGCAGCGGATGGGCGCCGCCCAGGCCCTCGATGGTGGTGATCTTGGCGCCGGAAAGGGCGGCGATCGGGGTGACGCACGAGCGCACCGGGTCGCCGTTCACATGCACCGTGCAGGCCCCGCACTGGGCCAGGCCGCAGCCGAACTTCGTGCCGGTCAGGCCCAGCTCGTCGCGCAGCACCCACAGGAGCGGCGTGTCGGGCTCGGCCTCCACCGACACCGTCTTGCCGTTGACGTCCAAGCTCGCCGCCATGCGTCGTCTCCTGCCCTCAAGATCGGAGCTAACACCGTTCTTCCGAAGCTCCGCCAGTGAAATTTAACGCCGTCAGGATGGCCTCGGCTCCAGTTCCTCGACGCCTGTTGCGCGAAAAGGCTCACGCTCGCGGCCGACGCGCCCTAGCCTTGGACCTCGACCTGCGGGGCCTCGACCCGCGCGCCCCCACGCCAGAGGACCCCCGCCTTGGACTCCTTCCCCGCCTACTTCCCCCTCGCCGGCCGCAAGGTGGTGATCGCCGGAACCGGCGAAGGCGCCGAGGCCAAGGCCCGGCTGTTCGACGGCTCGCCCGCCACGCTGGTGCGCCTCGACGGCCACGCCGCCTTCCTGCCCGGCTCCTATTCGGGCGCGGTGCTGGCGTTCGTCTCCAGCGCCGACGAGGTGTTCGCCCAGGCCGCCGCCCGCGCCGCCCGCGCCGCCGGGGTGCTGGTCAACGTCGTCGACAAGCCCGACATGTGCGACTTCAACACCCCGGCCGTCATCGACCGCGGCGAGGTGGTGGCCGCCGTCGGCACCGGCGGCGCGGCGCCCGTGCTGGCCACCATGCTGCGCTCGGACATCGAGGCCCAGGTGCCCGAGGGCGCGGGCCGCGTGGCCGCCCTGATGCGCAACTTCCAGAGCGAGGTGCGCGGCGCCCTGCCCACCCTGCACGAACGCCGCGCCTTCCTGCGCGAGGCGCTGTCGGGCGAAGCGGCCCAGGCGGCCATGACCGGCGACATGGAGAAGGCCGGCGCCCTTTTCCGCGAGGCCCTGGCCAGGAGCGTGAAGAAAGAAGGCAAGATCCGCTTCGTGGCCGGCAAGGGCCCCGCCGACCTTCTGACCCTGCGCGCCGTGCGGGCGCTGTCGGCCGCCGACGTGCTGGTCATCGACGAGGCCGCCGATCCCGAAGTGGTCACCATGGCCCGCCGCGACGCCCACCGCCTGCCGCCGGCCGAGGCGACGCCGGAAAACCTGATCGAACTGGCCAAGAGCGGCCGCCAGGTCGTGCGCCTCGTCGCCGCCCCGGTCGAAGCCGCCGACATCCAGGCCCTGGCCGCGGCGGGCGTGGCAGTCGAGGTGCTGCTGGCGGCGCCGGCCGGCTAGATTAGATCTAGAGGCAAAGATGAAATTCGATATTTCTGACCAGGTCAAAGATAGTTACGAACAATGGAGAAGCGCCACCCTGCGGTGGAGCCAAATCCTTGCCGTTGGAAATGGTGGCGGCGCGGTCCTGATGGGAGGCGCGCTGAAAGATGCGAAGGGAATTTGGTGGCTAGTAGGACTACCAAGTACTTGGTTATTTGTTCTTGGAGTTGCCACAGCAGGACTCACCTTTTTCCTCGCCAGCCGAGAAACGCTCGAAACCCATCGAGCCTACCAGGTCTTGCATTGGGCCAACGAAACGGATCCAGACAACGACACGTTGGATGCATCCGACACTAAAAAATACCATGGGCACAGGAAGACTGCCGAGCGCTTTGGATCGGCAAGGAGCTGGCTAGAAACGATTTCCGCCTCCTGCTTCACCTGCGCAATTTTCTGGCCGGCTGCGGTGCTCACTCTACACCCTGTCCTGGCGGGATAAGGGCAACCTACAAGCAAAGCGATACTTCTAGCGCCGCATTGACTCCCCGTCCCCCCTCCGTATGTTCCGCGCCGTTCGAGTGACTGGCGTTGAAGGTGGGTGACCACCGGGGAGCTCGGAACGCATATGCCGCGCGCCTGGGCTCCTTTCTGATCGCAACCAGACCCGGAGTCCCCCGTGCCCGCCGCCCCCGACTATCCGTCCGCCCCCGATCTCGTCGCCCCCAAGCGCGCCCTGCTGTCGGTCTCCGACAAGACCGGCCTGGTCGAGGCGGCCAAGGTCCTGCACGAGGCGGGCGTCGAGCTGGTCTCGACCGGCGGCACCAAGGCGGCCATCGCCGCGGCCGGCCTGCCGGTGAAGGACGTGTCGGACCTGACCGGCTTCCCCGAGATGATGGACGGCCGGGTCAAGACCCTGCACCCTACCGTCCACGGCGGGCTCCTCGGCGTTCGGGATGCTCCCGAACATGCGAAAGCCATGGCCGACCACGGCATCGGCGGCATCGATATCCTCTATGTGAACCTCTATCCGTTCGAGGCCACCGTCGCGAAGGGCGGCGCCTACGAGGAGTGCGTCGAGAACATCGACATCGGCGGCCCGGCCATGATCCGCTCGGCGGCCAAGAACCACGGCTACGTGTCGGTCTGCACCGATCCCGCCGACCTTGACGAAGTGCTGGACGCGCTGAAGGCGGCCGGCGGCACGTCGCTGGTCCTGCGCAAGACCCTGGCCGCCCGCGCCTACGCCCGCACGGCGGCCTATGACGCGGCCATCTCCACCTGGTTCGCCCAGCAACTGGGCCAGGACTTCCCGGCCCGCAAGTCGATCGCCGGCGAGCTGCGCCAGACCATGCGCTATGGCGAGAATCCGCACCAGAAGGCGGCCTTCTACACCTTCCCCAATCCCCGCGTCGGCGTGGCCACGGCCCGCCAGCTGCAGGGCAAGGAACTGAGCTACAACAACATCAACGACACCGACGCGGCCTTCGAACTGATCGCCGAGTTCGATCCGGCCCAGGGCCCGGCCGTCGCCATCATCAAGCACGCCAACCCCTGCGGCGTGGCCCTGGGCGCCACCCAGCGCGAGGCCTATGAGCGGGCCCTGGCCTGCGACCCCACCTCGGCCTTCGGCGGCATCGTCGCCACCAACACCCGGCTGACCCGCGAGGCCGCCGAGGCCATGGTCGAGATCTTCACCGAGGTGGTGATCGCGCCGGAAGCCGACGACGACGCCGTGGCCGTGTTCGCCGCCAAGAAGAACCTGCGTCTCCTCGTGACCGGCGGCCTGCCGGACCCGCTGTCGACCGGCGACACCTTCAAGAGCGTGGCCGGCGGCTTCCTCATGCAGTCGCGCGACGACGCCCGGATCAAGGCGAGCGACCTGAAGATCGTGACGAAGCGCCAGCCGACGGAAGAAGAGATCCGCGACATGCTGTTCGCCTTCCAGATCGGCAAGCACGTCAAGAGCAACGCCATCGTCTACGCCCGCGCCGGCCAGACCCTGGGCGTCGGAGCCGGCCAGATGAACCGCAAGGACTCGGCCCGCATCGCGGCGCTGCGCGCCGCTGATTTCGGTCTCGACCTCAGTGGGTGCGCCTGCGCTTCGGAAGCCTTCTTCCCGTTCGCCGACGGCCTGATCCAGGCGGCCGAAGCCGGCGCCACGGCGATCATCCAGCCGGGCGGCTCCATGCGCGACGCCGAGGTCATCGAGGCCGCCGACAAGCTCGGCCTCACTATGGCCTTCACCGGCGTGCGAGTGTTCCGCCACTAACTCGCGCTACGAGATCCTCGCCCCCTCGGGCCGCGCCTGCGCGGCGCGGCCAAGAAGAAGCTTCGACCAGCTCAGGGTGAGGATCTCGACCGACGGGCCGCAACCATCGTCCTCATCCTGAGCCCGTCGAAGGACGAGGACGACGCACGGAGATCGACGTCGCATGGACAGCACAGCCTGGGGAGCCAAGGTCGTCGCGCGCTCGCGGGTGTTCAAGCCCGCGGGGCTGGGCCCCTTCCCCGTGGCGCTGATCCTGCACGGCTGCGGCGGCAAGACCCCGTTTCTCGAGACCTATGCCGAGGTCGCCGTGAAGGCCGGCTACGCGGCCATCGTGCTCGACTCGTTCAAGCCGCGCGGCATGAGCACGCTGGACGGCAAGCTGTTCGTCTGCACCCTGATGACCCTGCACGGGGCCAAGCGCGCGGCCGACATCTTCGGGACCCTGGCCTGGCTGAAGACACAGAACTGGGCGCGGGCCGACCAGGTGTTCCTGGCCGGCTGGAGCCACGGGGCCTGGTCGATCATGGACGCCTATGCCGCCGGAACCTCGGCCCCCACCGCCACCGGCCTGGCCGACGCCGACGCCGTGGCTCTGCGCAAGCAGGTCAAGGGCGCGCTGCTGGTCTATCCCTATGCGGCCTATCCCTCGATGACCAGCCGACGCGGCTGGGGTCCGGGCGCCCCGCCGGTGTGGTCGGTGCTAGGCCAGAAGGACGGCGTGGTCGGCTGGCGCTTCCCCAAGAAGGCGCTCGACCGCCTGACCGCTGACGGCGTGAAGGTGGATCTCAAGCTCTATGCCGACGCCACCCACGCCTTCGACGACGACAAGGCCAACGACCCGCGGGCCGTCTACCGTCCCGATCTCTTCCAGGAAGTGCAGGACTACTTCGGCGCGGCCCTGAAGACGGTCGCGCCGGCCGCGCCGCTGTTCAGCTAGACGCCTCACACCACCAGCATCACCGCGTTGCCGAAGTTGTGCAGCAGCACCGGCAGCAACACGCTGCCCGTGCGCAGGCGCAGCCACACCGCGATCAGCGACGGCAGGGCGGTCAGGGCCATGGTCAGGGCGTCGAACGAGAAGCCGTCCTTGCCGTAGCCGAAGGCGTGGGCCAGGCCGAACAGGGCGCAAGACAGGATCGCGCCCCAGCCAAAGGTGATCCCGCCCAGCTTCCAGGGCGTGCCGAAGGCGCGGTCCAGAACCAGCAGCAGCAGGCCGCGATAGAACAGTTCCTCCTCCAGGCCCGGCATGGTCAACTGGAAGGCCAGGGTCTCGGCCGAGGCCGGCTCATTGGGGAAGACGAGCGCCAGCGCCAGGAACAGGCCGACATAGAGGCCCGCCACCGGCAGGGCCGTTTTCAGGCTGCCCTTGTCCTGGGTCAGGGTCAGGCCGCAGCGCTTCCAGCCCAGCAAGGCGACGACGGCCAGGGTGGCGGCCAGGGCCAGGATCTTGCCCTGCCAGTTCCAGTCGCTTCCCGGCAGCAGCTGGGGCAGCAGGCCATAGCCGCGCGTCAGCAGGGCGTCGTTGAGCAGGACGAGACCCGCCGCCGCCAGCAGCCAGCCCCAGGCGACGCCGCCGCGCCGAGCCAGCGCGATCGCCCCGCCCGCCGCCAGCAGCATGGCCACGATCGCCAGGATGGAAATGAAGCCGTTCATGCCTGCTCCCCGAAACTCGATGCCGGCGCTGTAGGGGCGCCCGGCGGTTTCGGCTCCTCAGAAGACGGCCGAGCGTTCCTCAAAACGCGGCGAAACCGCCTTAGCCGCCCGCCAGGCGCTGGGCGAAACGCCTTCGGTCGCCAGGAACACGCGGTTGAACGAGGCCAGCGAGGCGAAGCCCGCATCGTGGGCGATGGCGATCAGCTTGTCGTCGGCGCGGGCCGGATCGGCCAGCAGCCGCCGCGCCTCGTCCATGCGCTGGGCGTTGAGGAAGGCCCGGAAATGGTCATGGCCCAGCCGGTGATTGACGAAGCGGCGCACGGTGCGCTCGGGCGCGCCCATCGCCCGCACGAAGCCGGCGAAGGTCAGGTCGGGATCGAGGTGGATACGCTCGACCTCGACCAGCGTCCGAAGGCGCTGCGCCAGCCGCGCCTCGGCCGGATCCTCGGGCGCCAGCGACGCGGGGACCGCCTGCACCGGGCTCGTCCCCAGCGGCCGCACCTCGACGCAAACGACGAGACTCGCCAGCCAGGCGGCGAAAGCCAGCAGGGCCAGGTTCTGGACGATGGAGAACCCCAGCGGCCGCCAGTCCAGCCCCATCACCAGATCGACGATCAGGTCGGCCAGCAGCTGCCCGGCCATCAGCACGACCACCCAGATGCGCGCCGCGCGGCGGCCTTCCACCAGGTCGCCCTCGCGGTCGCCGATCACCCGCACCGCCAGATGGCCGACCATGCCGAGGCCCATGGCCACCAGCAGCCACGACAAGCCCCGCTCGGCCAGGACCGGACCGAACACGCCCCGGTCGGCGCTGGCCACGACGATCCAGGCGATCCCGCCGGCCAGCACCGCCCCGCGCGGTCGGAACGCCGGGTCGAAGGCCGCCAGGCAGAACCACCACAGAAAGACGGCCGCATAGCCGCTCAGCAGGTGCGCGACCGCGCCCGCCGGTCCGGCCAGCCTCAGGGCCGCCTCCGGCGTGTTGCCGGCCAGGAACCCGGCCAGGCACAGCGCCAGCGGACCCAAGCTCGCCGCCAGCCGCCGCCCCTTGGGATCGCGCGCCAGCAGCACCGCCAGCCCCAGCAGCAGGGCCGCGCCGGCGATGCGCACGATGACGTCGAGTTGGCGGGGATCCATGGCCGAGGTCTAGCCGAGGAAGGTGCGCACCCCCACCCGTAAAATGACCCGCGGATTTGCGGGGCTGCACAGGCGCGCGTGAAGCCCCCTCAGTCGCTCCGCGACACCTCCCCCAGAGGGGGAGCATCTGGCTGACGAGATCCTCCCCCTCTGGGGGAGGTGGCCCGGAGGGCCGGAGGGGGCCGCGCCGCCCCCTACCGCTTGATCGACATCGACACGCCCATGAAGCGCGGTTCGCCGGCGATGAAGGTGGGGATGCCGAAGGCGTCGCCGGTGTTGCCGGCGTCCTTGATGTAGTCCTGCTCCAGCACATTGGTGACGAAGGCGCCGAAGGTCAGCGCGCTGTCCTTGGGCTGGTAGGTCAGGCGCAGGTTCAGGAGGCCGTAGGCCTTCTGCTTCTCGTCCTGCACCGTGTCCTTGATCACGCCGGTGGTGGTCTGCAGGGCGGCGATGTCGTTGTTGTTGTCGAAGAACATCTCCGACTGCCAGGTGTAGGTCGGGATCAGGGTGAAGCGGCCCACGCCCGTGTTGAAGCCGGCCTTCACGCCGATCGAGGCCTGGTGGTCGGGCGACAGGCGGAAGTGGTTGCCGTCGAACAGGCCGTTGCCGAAGCGGGCGTGGCTGTAGCCGTAGGTGGCGAAGACCAGGAAGTCCTTGGTCGCCTGGAAGTTCACCTGGCCCTCGAAACCGGTGGCCTTGGCCTCGCCGGCGTTCAGCGGGATCACCTGGCCCGCGTCGGTGCGCTGGCTGGTCTGGAAGTTCTCGTAGTCGTAGCGGTAGATCGCGCCTTCCAGGGTCAGGCGGCGGTCCAGCAGGGCGGTCTTGGCGCCGGCCTCGTAGGAGGTGACCTCCTCGGCCGCCACCTCGCGGAAGGTCGCCGCCGCGCCGGGCGTCCCGTTGCTGCCGGCCAGCACCTTGGGCCGGCGACCGGTCGAGACCGAACCATAGAGGCTGGTGTTGTCGGCCGCCTTGTAGCGGGCCACCAGGCGGTAGGTGACGCCGTTGTCGGTGAAGTCCTGGTACTGGGCCTTGCCGTTCAGGGTGGGCTGCACGATCAGGCCGCGCTGGGTTCCGGTCTGGGCCAGCATGATGATCGACGGGCCGCTCATCGTGGCGCCGTAGCCGCTGGTCTTGTCGTCGTAGGTGTAGCGAGCGCCGGCGGTCAGCTCGAGGCGGTCGGTGGCCTTGAAGGTGACGTCGCCGAACACGTCGTAGGAATTGGTCTCGCCGTAGTTGGTGTACTCCTCGCGGCGGGCCGACGGCAGGGCCGCCAGCGCCGGCAGGACGTTGATCACCGACATCGGCAGGGCGTTGGGGATCGGCAGCTGGCCGGTCAGGAAGAGGCCCGCGACCTTCTCGTTGATCAGCATCGGCACGCGCTGGCTGCCGTCTTCCCAGAACCAGCTGGCGCCGCCGAAGGCGGTGATGCGGCCGCCGGCGTCGTAGTTGAGGCGGAACTCCTGGCTGGCGGACTTGCCCTGCGCGTCCTCGGCGAAGGTCAGCATCGGCAGCGAGAAGCCGTCCGGATCGAACACCTCCTCGCCGGTGAAGTAGCGGTAGGCCGAGGTCGAGTTCAGCGTGAACTTGTCGTTGAGCCTATAGCTGGCCAGGGCCGTCAGGCTCCACAGGCGACGGTTCAGGCCCAGTTCCTGGTTGTTCTCGAAGCCCTCGACGGTCGACAGGGCCGCGCCGGAATTGCGGCCGCGGTCGCCGAGCACCGCGCCGGTCTGCGGGTTGGTCGGGGCGTAGGTCAGCGACTTGAACGAGGTGCCCGACGGATTGTCCTGCTGGTAGTTGTAGAGCACGTCCAGCTTGAAGCGGTCGCCCGGGTCGTAGGCGATGGCCACGCGCACGGCCTGGGTGTCGGTCGAGTTGAAGTCCTCGCCGCCCAGCAGGTTCTCGACATAGCCGTCGCGCTTCTTGGAGCGGGCGGCAACGCGCACCGCCAGGGCGTCGCCGATCGGCACGTTCACCATGCCCTCGATCAGGGCGTAGCCGTTGTCGCCGCCCTCGATCTTCAGGTTGGCGGCGGCCTCGTGCCGGGCCTTGGCCTGGATGATGTTGACCGCGCCGATCAAGGCGCCGCGACCATAGAGGGTCGACTGCGGGCCCTTGGCGATCTCGACGCGCTCCAGGTCGAAGAGCTCGACATAGGAGCCGCGCGACTTCGAGATCGACACGCCGTCCTGATAGACCGACACGCGCGGCTCGGTGGTGGCCTCGCCGCTGTCGGAGGTGATGCCGCGCATCACGAAGCCGGGGTTGTTGGGCGACTGGTTCTGCACGTCGAAGCCCGGCACGAACTGGCCCAGTTCCTCGAACTCCTGCAGGCCCAGCGCCTCGAGGGTTTCGCCCGAATAGGCGGTCAGCGCGATCGGCACGTCCAGCACGCTCTGCTCGCGCTTCTGGGCGGTGACCACCACTTCCTGCACCTCGGTCGAGGCGGGGGCGTCGGCGGCGAAGGCCTGGCCGGCGATCATCAGGGCCAGCAGGCTGGCTCCGGCGAGCGAGGTGGTGCGGATGGCGCGCATGGACTATTCCCCTCCAACAACTGTACGAGGCCTCGCCCCTAGGGAGCGGCCGTGTCGCCCACGCGACGGGGTTGTGAAGGAGCCGTGAAACCCTTGGCCGACGCCGACGACGAGATCGAGGACCTGCTGGACGCCCCCGACGACGGAGGCGCCGCCGATACGGCGGCAGAGCGCCGCCTGCAAGGCCGTCTCGACGGAGATCTCGTGGGCCAGCGGCTCGACAAGGCGCTGGCCGTGCTGTTCGACGACCTCTCTCGCGCGCGCCTGCAAGCCCTGATGGCCGAGGGCCGCGTCTTCCGCCTCGGGGCGGACGGCCAGCCCCAGGCGCTGACCAACGGCTCGGCCAAGGCCCAGGCCGGCGACTACCTGGTGGTCGAGCCGCCGCCCGCCCCGGCCATTCCCGAGCCCGAGGCCATTCCGCTCAGCGTGCTCTACGAAGACGCCCACCTGATCGTGGTCGACAAGCCGGCCGGCATGGCCGTGCACCCGGCCCCCGGCAGCGAGACCGGCACCCTGGTCAACGCCCTGCTGCACCACTGCGGCGACAGCCTGTCGGGCGTCGGCGGCGTGGCCCGGCCGGGCATCGTCCACCGGCTCGACAAGGAAACCTCCGGCGTCATGGTCGCGGCCAAGAGCGACGCGGCCCATCGCGGCCTCTCGGCCCTGTTCGCCACGCACGACATCGACCGCATGTACGTGGCCCTGGTGCGCGGCGCGCCGCATCCGTCGTCGTGCACGATCGAAACCCGCCTGGGCCGCTCGCCCCACGATCGCAAGAAGATGGCGGTGCTGAAGAGCGGCGGCCGCGAGGCGGTCACCCACTACAAGGTCGAGCGCACCTTCGGCGGCGACACGGGCAAGCCGCTGGCCGCCCGCGTGTCGTGCCGGCTGGAGACCGGCCGCACCCACCAGATCCGCGTGCACATGGCCAGCAAGGGCTCGCCGTGCCTGGGCGATCCCGTCTACGGCGCCGGCGCCCCCGCCGCCCCGGTCAAGGCGATCCTGGTCGAGACCGGCTTCGCCCGTCAGGCCCTGCACGCGGCCCTGCTGGGCTTCGTCCATCCGGTGACTGGCGAGACCCTGCGCTTCGAGACCCCCCTGCCCGCCGACATGGCCGCGGTGCAGGCGGGCCTGGAGACGCTGTGAACTTGCGCCCGCGAAACATTCGCGCCCTAATTCAGCTTCGCCGCCCGCGTATCGGTTGAGGGCTGGAGATCCGTCACATGCTGTTCGCCGCCCGCCTCGTTCCTGCTGTCGCCCTGCTCGCCGCGCCCGTGCTGGCCCTCGCCGCCGGCGCCGACGACGAGGTGGTGGCCACCGCCAAGACGACGTCGAGCCCGGCCCAGGCCGCGGCCGCCCCCGCGCCGGCCGCGCCCGAGACCACCCGCCCCCTGACCACCCAGGAGCAGATCGACGCCTGGCTGAAGGCCTCGCCGGTCAAGACCACGGGCGAGGACGGCGGCGGCCCGCTGAACCTGTCGCGCGACGACGACGCCGGCCCGATCAAGCGCAAGGTGCACGGCAGCGTCGAGGTCGGCGTCGGCACCGGCGGCTATCGCCACATGTCGGCCAGCGCCCTGTTCCCGGTCGGCGAGACCGGCACGCTGGGCGTCGCCGTCTCGCAGACCGAGTTCGGCAAGAACGGCCGCTGGGGCTACGGCTACGACGACTTCGGCTACGGCGGTCCCGGCTATGGCGGCCTGGGCTACGGCGGCTATGGCTACGGCCCCTACGCCCGCGGCGGCAAGAGCCAGTCGGTGGCCGTATCGCTCGACATGTCCGGCCGCGGCGCCTCGGCAGAGCGCTGCGTCGACGGCTTGCGCGCCGACGACGGCCGCTATGTGGAGCCGCTCTGGGCCACCCAGATGCGCGGCTCCCAGCGCCCCTGCGACATCGACGACCGTCGCTGACCAGGCGATTGCGGCGTTCGCCGAAGCTTAACGGCTTGCCGTCATGGTGCCCGCAAACGGGGACCTTCAGGCGTAAGCATGCAGCCGGAAATCACAGCGTACCACCACGCCGCCAGCGGGCGCGTGACCTATCTCGTCTCTGATCCGGCGACCCTGCTCTGCGCCATCGTCGATCCGGTGCTCGACTTCGATCCGGCCACCGGCGAGACCTCCACCGCCTTCGTCGACGCCATCATCGCCGATATTCGCGAGAAGGACCTGGGCCCGACCTGGATCCTCGAGACCGCCGTCCACACCGGCCACCTGTCGGCCGCGGGGCACCTGAAGTACGAGACCGGGGCCTCGGTCGCCATCGGCGCCCACGTGCTGGAAAGCCTGCAACGCCTCGTGCCGGCCCTCGGCGCCGAGGGCGTCGACCTGGAAGGCTGGGACTTCGACAAGCTGGCCCGCGAGGACGACGAGCCGCTGATCATGGGCGGGATCGAGTTCCACCCCATCGCCCTCTCGGGCCGCCTGCCCGGCGCGGTGGCCTACAAGGCCGGCGACGTGGTCTTCGTCGGCGACGCCCTCCTGCCGACCGGCCTGCCGGCCAGCGACGCCCCTGGCGCCGACGCCCGCGGCCTGTTCGCCGACGCCCGCAAGCTCCTGGCCCTGCCCGACGACGTGCGGGTGCTGTCCAGTTGGGCGGGCGCCGACCCGGCCGCCGCCGACACCACGGTCGCCGCCCAGAAGGCCGCCAATCCCGACGCCGGCGACGGCGTGACGGAGGCGCAGTTCGCGGCCCGCCGCGCCGGCGAGACCGCCGAGCCCTCGGCCCTGACGATCGCCGCCCTCGACGTGGCCGTGCGCTCGGGCAAGCTGCCGACGCCCGACGAAAACGGCGTGCGCTTTCCGCCGCGGAACATTCGTTCTCTTTAAAAACCCACTTGCCACGACGACCGTCGGCGCGCCTAATGCTTCGCACGTGAAGTATCAGGAGGCCCTGTCATGGCCGACGACCAGAGCGCCAACCTCACCGCCGTCCAGGCCGGCAGCCTGCCCGACCACCTGGGCCTGCAATGGCAGGAGGCCAAGCCGGGCCTGGTGCGCGGACGTTTCGACGTCGCGCGCCACCACATGGCCCCCAACGGCTTCCTGCACGCCGCCGCCGTGATCGCGCTCGCCGACTCGGCCAGCGGCTACGGCTGCGTCGTCTCCCTGCCCGAGGGCGCGACCGGCTTCACCACCATCGAGCTGAAGTCCAACTTCCTGGGCACGGCCCGCGACGGCGGCGTGGCCTGCGAGGCCAAGCTCGTGCACGGCGGCCGCAACACCCAGGTCTGGGACGCCGTCGTCACGGCCGAAGGAACGGGGAAAACCATCGCGCTTTTCCGCTGCACCCAGATGATTTTGTACCCGAAGGCCTGAGCCGCGACGGCGGGTCGCGGCCCGCCGGAAGAAAAGACGAAAAAGCGCTTCATAGCCTCTTGCGCTCTTCCGGCGTCGCGGATAGGTATCCCGCCCTCACTCAAGACCGGCCAAAAGCTGGTCACGAAGACCCCCTGGAGAGGTGGCAGAGTGGTCGAATGTACCGCACTCGAAATGCGGCGTGCCTGGAAGGGCACCGTGGGTTCGAATCCCACCCTCTCCGCCATTACCCCCTGAAAAACTAGACCGACCACAAGCTCTCGCGACGAGCAGCCCGGGCTGCTGCGCGCGACTTGCCCTCGACTAGTATCGAGAGCCGCCCGAGGGAGCTTTGCCCTCCGCCCAAGCCTGAGCGAAGGCGTTGCTGTCTTCCATTTGCTCGCCCAGCACGCCCAGCCAGCCACCGGTCCAGGTCTCGAACGCCGGCGAACCGCTGGGCGTCCGCAACTTCTCTGGCAAGGTACGGATCATGTAGATGGGGTTCTGGCCGAGCGCATGCTCCTGGCCCAGCACCTGGAACGCCCCGCCGTCCAGGACGAAGACCGTATGGCCGCCGCGCGCGAGATTGACGCGATCGAACCGCTTGTCCTTCAGGGCCTCGGCGGCTTGGAACAGGACGCGAAAAAGGTCTACGGGCGCGGCCTCTTCGACGGACCACAGATCCAGCGTCAGGATGCTCGGCGACACGGCGTAGGCGCGATACGCCACGAGCGTCAGGCCCTTGTTGCGGTCGTCCTGACCGATCGCCGAGGCCACGGGCGCCGCGACGAGCGCGTTGAACGACAGAACCACGATCACCACGGCCGCGCCGATGAGCGCAAGAAGCTTGGTCTTCAAAGCTGGAGTCCCGGGCATCGCCGCCTTGCCGCATTCGTCCGCTCGCCCCCACAGCGCGGATCAAGGCTCAGCTTATGACTCCGCTCCAAGCGTGGCCAGACGCGCAATCCAAGATCGAGCCAGGAGCAAGGGTCTCGCCGCGCTGGAAATCCAGTTGGGCGAAAATCCTCGCTAGTCCCGTCGCGTGCTCTCGCGCTCGACCAGCCGTGACGGCACGGTCCGCGCCACGCAGGTCGCGCCGGCTTCGAGATCGAGCAGTTCCATCGCCGCCGCCACGTGGGCGTCGACGTCCTGGTCGAACGAGGTCAGGCGGTAGGGAGCCCAGGCGGCCATGTCGAGATTGTCGAAGCCGACCACCAGCACGTCGCCCGGCGCCGTCAGGCCGAAGTCTTCGCGCAATACGTCGATGACCCCGAAGGCGGCCAGGTCGTTGGCGCAGAACAGGGCGTCGGGGCGATCGACGCCCCCGAACAGGTCGCGCGCCGCCCGCACGCCGCTGGCGTGGTCGTAGCCACCGCCGGCCCGCATGGCAGGCTGTAGGCCAAGCTCGGCCAGACCATGGGCGAAGCCGGCCTCGCGGGCGACCTGGGCCGGGCTGTCGGCCGGGCCGGCGACAAAGCCGAAACGCGTTCCGCCCCGCTCGCTCAACAGTCGCGCGGCCGCGACCCCGGCGGCGAAGTTGTCGGACGACACCGAGCGGATCCAGTCGCCCGCCAGGTCCGAGTTCAGGGTGACGATCGGGATGCGCAGCTTCGACAGCTGATCGGCGGCGTCCTGCGAGGTCAGGGCCAGGGCCGAGACCACGGCGTCGACGCGATAGCCGGCCAGTTGATCGACGACGCCGTCGAGGATGCGGTCGCTGTCGACCCGCACCAGCATCATCTGCCGGCCGGCCGCCGTCAGGGCCTTGGAGAAGGCCTCCAGCGTCATGGCGAAATAGGGATTGTAGAAGCCGCCGACCACGACGGCGACGATGCCAGAGCGGTTGGTCTGCAGGATCTTGGGCAGCAGGTTGGGGCGATAGCCCAGGGCCTCGGCGGCCTCCAGGATCCTGGCGCGCGTCGCCTGCGCGATGCGGGCGCCCGGCGTGAAGGCGCGCGACACCGCCGACTGCGACACCCCCGCCGCCCTGGCCACGTCGGTCGACGACGGCGGCCGCCAGTTTCCGCTCATGCGGCGATCCCTCGCACCCTTTTCCCCCAAAGCGCCGGCCTTGCCGGAGCTTTGGGTTATTGCATGCGCATTTTCTTCACGCGAACCGGCGGCCACTTCGCTCGAAAATGCTTTCGCGCCGCCCCCTTTAGAGGGTTGCCTTCGGAATGGCGAGTGAATAGCTATGCACACATTCGACCAACCGCAGCGCGGCTCCTAACCGCGCGCCGTCTCCGCCGGGCCTTCGCGTCCGGGCGGGCGATAGGCGCGTGCGCGACCGGCCTCGCCGCTTTCCGTTCCAGCAAGGTCCGCCAATGAGCGTCCCCGCCCGCAGCGCCCCCTCCGCCGCGCTCGTCCAACTGGCCCTGGCCCTGGGCGGTTTCGCCATCGGCACCACCGAGTTCGCCTCGATGAGCCTGCTGCCCGACTTCGCCCGCGCCCTGGGCGTCGACGAGCCGACGGCCGGACACGCCATCAGCGCCTATGCCCTGGGCGTCGTGGTCGGCGCGCCGGTGATCGCCGTGCTGGCGGCCAGGATCGCCCGCCGCACCCTGCTGGTCGGGCTGATGGTGCTGTTCGCCATCGGCAACGGCCTGTCGGCCCTGTCGCCGACCTTCGAGACCATGGTGATCTTCCGCTTCCTCAGCGGCCTGCCGCACGGGGCCTATTTCGGCGTCGCGGCCCTGGTCGCCGCCTCGCTGGCCGCGCCCGACAAGCGGGCCTCGGCGGTGGCGCGGGTGATGATCGGCCTGACGGTGGCCACCATCGTCGGCGTGCCGCTGGCCAACGCCGTGGGCCAATGGATCGGCTGGCGCTGGGGCTTCGTCATCGTCTCGGCCCTGGCGACCCTGACGGCCGTCTCGGTGTTCCTGCTGGCCCCGCGCGAGCCCGCGCCCAAGGACGCCAGCCCCCTGCGCGAACTGTCGGCCCTGGCCAGCCGCCGCGTCTGGCTGACGCTCGGCATCGGCGCCATCGGCTTTGGCGGCATGTTCGCGGTCTATACCTATCTCGCCTCGACCCTGGTCGAGGTCACCCACGCCTCGCCCGCCGCCCTGCCGCTGGTGCTGATGGTGTTCGGCCTGGGCATGACCGCCGGCACCCTGGTCTGCGCCTGGGCCGCCGACCGCGCCCTAATGCCGGCCGTCGGCGCCATCCTCTTGTGGAGCGTCGCCTCGCTGGCCCTCTATCCTATGGCCGTGGGCAGCCTGTGGACCCTGGTCCCGGTGGTGTTCCTGATCGGCTGCGGCGGCGGCCTGGGCGCGGCCCTGCAGACCCGCCTGATGGACGTGGCCGGCGAGGCCCAGACCCTGGCGGCGGCGCTGAACCACTCGGCCTTCAACACCGCCAACGCGCTCGGCCCCTGGCTCGCCGGCATGGCGGTGGCGGCCGGCTTCGGCTGGCGCTCGACCGGCTGGGTCGGCTGCGCCCTGGCGGCCGGCGGCTTCGTGATCTGGGCGATCGCCGTCTGGGACGACCGCCGCGAACGGGCGCTGGCGGCGGCCTAGCGGCCGGCCGGCTTCGGCGCCGGCGTCCAGGGCCAGACCTTGCGCCGGTCCGACTTCAGGATCTTGTCCTCGTAAGCCGCCTCGGTTCCGGTCTGGGGCGCGGAATAGACGTCCGGGCCGCCGTACAGCACCATTCGCGCCCGCAGCCCAACCTCGGTGTAGGCCTCATGGCAGGACGTCGGGGCGGCGACCTTGAACTCCGCCTTGGCCGGGCCCTTGAGCACATGCTCGGCCCTGACCACGGCGGGCTCATCCTCGCTGCGATAGGGCGCGATCACCTCACCGTCGATGACGGCGGCGGCTTCGGCGATCGTCTCGCGCGCGCGGCGCATCTTCTCGTAGTTGGTCGGTTCCTCGATCACGACGATGGAGCAGGCGCTCGCCGGCGCGCCCAGGCTCATGGCCGCGGCCGCCGCCGTTCCGACAAGACAAACCCAACGCATCGCCGCCCCCATCGCCGCCGCACATAGTGCATGGCGCGGGGAAGCGGCCAAGCGCCCATCAAGCGACGGGCTGGCCCTTTTCCATCGCCAGGGCGACGGCCTCGGCATCGGGCCCGACGACGAGGTGGACGACGGCTCCGTCGAGGCGG
>CBINOL010000040.1:0-36978 GCA_966252285.1 uncultured Caulobacter sp. | reverse complement strand
CCTCCAGGGCCGCGATCAGTTCGGCGAAGGCCTCGGGCGGGGCCTCGCCCTGGTCGATCAGCAGGTCGTCGAGGTCGCGGGCCAGGTCGGTGATGGCCTTGTAGCCGAACACGCCCGCCGCGCCGGCCAGGCGGTGGACGATGTAGTGCCGGTCCTTCGTCGAGGTGTCGGCCGCGCGCAGCTTGGCCAGGTCGTCGGCGACGCGGACCAGGAACTTGGCCCGCAGCGGGGCGAGGGGATCGGCGGTGGTCATCGAGCGAGGATCGCGCGCACGTCCTGGGCCAGGGTCATCGGGTCGAACGGCTTGGTGATGACGTCGGCGGCGCCGAAGCCCAGCAGGCGGGCGCGCTCTTCAGCCTGGGCGCGGGCGGTGATGAAGATCACCGGCGCGCCGTCGAGATCGCCGCGTTCGCGCAGGCGCTCCAGCACGGCCGGACCGTCCATGTCGGGCATCATCACGTCGAGCAGCACCACATCGGGGCGCCAGGCGTCGCCGTCGAGCATGGCGAAGGCCTCGACGCCGCCGCCGGCCGAGCGCACTTCTATGCCGGGATCGAGCTCCAGCGAGAAGGTCGCCACCTCGCGGATGTCGGCCTCGTCGTCGACGTACAGGAGCTTCAGGTCGGTCATCGGCGTCTCTTGGAATCGGCGTCCGAGGCGAGCTTGCGCACAGTTCGGGCCAGCTGGTCCAGCGTGGTCTTGGACTTGGTCAGCACCGCGTCGACCGAGGCGGCGAGCGCCTTGTCTTCCAGCGGCTGGGCCGAGAAGACGATCACCGGCACGGGTTCCTCGCCGCCGTCGTGCAGGTCGCCCAGAAGCTCGACGCCGTTGCCGTCGCCAAGGCCCAGGTCGAGGATGACGACGTCCGGCCGGGCGTCCTGCAGGGCGGCGCGGCCGGCGCGGACGCTGTCGGCGTGGCGGACGGCGCAGCGTTCCTGCAGGGCGTCGCGGACCACGGCGTGGACGTCGAGGTCGTCCTCGACGTGCAGCACCTCGATGCGCCGGGCGTCGGCGTGGCCGTTGACGGCGCGGTGCACGGCGGTGCGCAGGCGATCCAGATCGATGGGCTTCTGCAGCCAGTCGACGACGTCCAGCGCCTCGCCCCGACCCTCGGCGGCCTCGGCCGAGATCACCAGGGCGGGGATGTCGCGGGTGGCGGCGTCGGCGCGCAGGCGGCGCAGCAGGTCAAGGCCGCTGCCGTCGGGCAGGCGCACGTCGGTGACGAAGGCGTCGAAGCCGCCGATCTCGATCACCGCGCTGGCCGAGGCCACGTCGCCGACCGTGTGCACCCGCACCCCGGCCTCGCGCAGGGCCTGCGACAGAATCTCGGCGATGTCGGGATCGTCCTCGCACAGCAGCACGCGGGCCGCGCCGTCGGACGGTTCGGGCTGGCGGGCGCGGGTTTCGATCGTCGCCAGCTCGAACATGAAGGTCGCGCCCTGGCCGGGCTCGGACTCGAACCACAGCCGGCCGCCGTGGCGCTGGACGATCTCGCGCGAGATGGCCAGGCCAAGCCCGGTGCCGCCCTTGGCCCGGGTGTCGGAGGCGTCGGCCTGGGCGAACTTCGAGAAGATGCGGTCGCGGAACGCTTCGGGCACGCCGGGACCATGATCGCTGACGCAGAAGCGCAGGATGTCGGGGCGCGGGGCCGAAACCTTGACCTCGACCTTCCCGCCGGCCGGCGAGAACTTGGCGGCGTTGGACAGCAGGTTGGCGGCCACCTGGGCCAGGCGGTCGGAGTCGCCGCGCACCAGGGGCAGGCCGGGCGTCACGTCGAGCTCGAAGGCGACGTTCATCTGGCCGCCCAGGCCGCCCATGCCGTCGACCGCCCGCCGGGCCAGTTCGCCCAGGTCCAGCGGCTGCAGGTCGAACTCCATCTGGCCGGACTCGATCTTCTCGATGTCGAGGATGTCGTTGATCAGCCGCACCAGGCGCTGGCAGTTGGAGTGGGCGATGCCCAGCAGGCGCGCGGCGCGCTCGGGCAGGGCGCCGGCCGCCCCGCCGACCAGCAGGCCCAGCGACCCGGCGATCGAGGTCAGCGGCGTGCGCAGCTCGTGGCTGACGGTGGAGACGAACTCGGCCTTCAGCTTCTCGACGCGGCGACGCTCGGAGATGTCGCGGATCGAGGCGGCGATGCGCTCGCCTTCGGGCAGGCGGACGAGGCCGATCGAGGCCTCGATGGGGAAGGTCGAGCCGTCGGCGCGGCGGCCGGTCAGTTCGCGCAGCACGCCCTTGGACAGGTCGTCGGCGCCCGCCAGCTGGCGGATGAACAGCTCACCCCGGTCGGGCAGGTCGATGAACTGGGCCAGGGCCTTGCGCAGCAGGGCCTCGCGCGGCTGGCCGAACATCTCCTCGGCGGCCTTGTTGACCGTCTCGATCGTGCCGCTGGGGTTGAGGGTGATGATGGCGTCCTGGGCGTTGTCGAGGATGGCGTCCAGGCGCCCGGCCGTGGCCTGGGCGACGGTGAACAGCTGCTGGCGGGCGCGGATTTGCCGCGACAGCAGCAGGAAGGCGGCCAGCAGGAACACCACCAGCACGATGAACAGCGTCTGGGTCAGGCGCTCGGTGCGCTTGGTCAGGGCGTCGTTCGCCGCGATGCGCCGCTCGAGGGCGGCCTTGTCGGCGGCCTGCAGTTCTCTGGTGACGACGCGGATCTCGTCCATGATCACCTTGCCCTGGCCGCTGGAGACCAGGGTGCGGGCGGCGTCGGGGCCTTCGTCCCGGCGCAGGCGGATCCCTTCGGCCATGGTGCCCTGTTTGCGCTCGATCAGGGCCACGAGGCGGTCGAACACGGGATCATCGCCCGCGATAAGGTCGCCGACGTCGCGCTGGCGCAGGGCGCGCAGCGACGCCAGGTGGCTGGGCAGCCGTCGCAGGGCAGCGTCGTAGGGTTCGAGGAAGCGCTGCTGGCCGGTGATCACGAAGCCGCGCTGGCCGGTCTCGGCGTCCTGCAGCAGGGAGAACAGCGTCTGCAGCTGCATGCGCTGCTCGTAGGAGTGGTCGACGGCCTCGCGCAGCACGCGCCCGCGCGTGAACTCTCGCTGGATCTCCCAGGTGGTCAGCAGCAGCAGCAGCGGGGCGACGATCAGCCCCAGGATCACCGAGATCAGCAGGCCGCGTTGCTCGCGGCGCAGGAGGAAGCTGGTCATGCGCGGAGGGTCCTTGGGGGGCTTGCGAGTCGACAGTCTAGGGCCGGTCGGCGGCGCGACCAAACGCGGGTTTCCCGCTACCGTTGACTTACCCCGGGTCACGACGAAAACCATGTTATCCGAGCGGCCGCGGAAGACGGCTCGCAGGGAGGTTCGGATGACTGAGGCCGCCGCCGTTGACTTCGCCCGCATGCCCACGCTGGGAGACGTCGCCCGCTACCATGCGCAGGAGCGGCCCGACGCCGTGGCCTTCTCGTTCGAGGGGCGCGACACCCGCTTTTCCGACCTCGACCGGCACACCAACCAGGTGGCCCGGGCCCTGGTCGCGCAGGGGCTGAAGCCGGGCGACCGCATCGCCTATGTCGGCAAGAACAGCGACCTCTATTTCGAGATGCTGCTGGGCGCGGCCAAGGCCGGGATCGTCACAGCGCCGATCGGCTGGCGCCTGGCGCCCGCCGAGATCGCCTACATCGTCGCCGACACCGAGGCCAGGATGGTCTTCGTCGGCCCGGAGCTGGTCGATCACGTGGGCGAGGTGGCCAAGCTGCTGGACGGGCCGCGTCCGCCGGTGGTGGCCATGGAGCCGGGCGGTCCGGCCGACCTGCCGCTGTTCACCGCCTGGCGCGACGCCCAGAGCGACGCCGATCCGGCCACGCCGCTGAAGCCGTCGGACGTGGTGCTGCAGCTCTACACCTCGGGCACCACCGGCAAGCCCAAGGGCGCGATGCTGACCCACGACAACCTGCTGGCCATGCGCAAGGCCGCCGCCGAGCGCGCGCCGATGGACTGGAACGTCTGGGGACCCGACGACGTCAGCCTGGTGGCCATGCCCGTGGCCCATATCGGCGGCACCGGCTGGGGCCTCGTCGGCCTGTTCAACGGCGCCAAGGGCGTGGTGGCGCGCGAGTTCGATCCGACCAAGGTGCTGGACTTCATCGAGCACGACCGGGTGTCGAAGATGTTCCTGGTGCCGGCCGCCCTGCAGATCGTCGTGCGGCTGCCCCGGGCGCGCGAGATCGACTATTCGCGCCTCAGCTACATACTCTATGGCGCCGCGCCCATTCCTCTGGACCTGCTGCGCGAGAGCATCGAGGTGTTCGGCTGCGGCTTCGTCCAGCAGTACGGCATGACCGAGACCACCGGCACGGTGGTCTACCTGCCGCCGGAAGACCACGATCCGGCCGGCAACAAGCGCATGCGCTCGGCCGGCCTGCCGATGCCGGGGGTCGAACTGCGCATCCTCGACGAGGCCGGCGGCGTTCTACCCGCGAACACCGTGGGAGAGATCGCCGTGCGCAGCGGTTCCAACATGGCAGGCTACTGGAAGCTGGACGCGGCCACCGCCGCGACCATCGACGCCGACGGCTGGCTGCGCACCGGCGACGCCGGCTATCTCGACGAGGACGGCTATCTGTTCATCCACGACCGGGTGAAGGACATGATCGTCTCCGGCGGCGAGAACATCTATCCGGCCGAGGTGGAGAGCGCCGTCTATGGCCATCCGCACGTGGCCGAGGTGGCGGTGATCGGCGTGCCCGACGACAAGTGGGGCGAGGCGGTCAAGGCGGTGGTGGCGCCCCGGCCCGGGGTCACGCCCGATCCCGACGACATCATCGCCTTCGCCCGCACGCGGATCGCGCACTTCAAGGCGCCCAAGAGCGTGGATTTCGTCGAGGCCTTGCCGCGCAACGCCTCGGGCAAGATCCTGCGCCGCCAGCTGCGCGAACCGTACTGGGCGGGGCGAGAGCGACGGGTGAACTGATGGCCGATCCGCTTTCCCGCGCCGCGGCGCGACTGCTGGCCCCCGACGAGGGGCCGAAGGTCGACTTTTCCGCCCCGCCGGGAGCGTCGGCCCTGACTTCGCCGGACTCGGTGTCGTGGCGGGTGTTCAAGAACCCGGTGTCGCTGTTCGTCGGCGGCATCACGGCGGTGATCCTGGAACTGGCCGAGCCGCGCGTGCGCTCGGGCGTCTGGGATCATTCCAGCTTCAAGGCCCAGCCGCTGAAACGCCTCAAGCGGACGGGGCTGGCGGCGATGGTCACGGTCTACGGCCCGCGCGACGTGGCCGAGAAGATGATCGCCCGCGTGGTGCGGATGCACGGCCACGTGACCGGGCAGACCCCGGCGGGCGTCGCCTACCAGGCCAACGACCCGGCGCTGCTGGACTGGGTGCAGGCCACCGCCAGCTTCGGTTTCATCGAGGCCTATCATGCCTATGCCTGTCCGCTGAGCCAGGTCGAGCGCGACGCGGCCTTCGCCGAGGCCGCGCCGGGCGCGCGGCTCTACGGCGCGACCGGCGCGCCGACCTCGGAGGCGCAGTGGAAGCGGCAGCTGGCCCTGATGCTGCCCAATCTGGAACCCTCGGAGATCGTCTTCGAGTTCCTGGACATCATGACCAGCACGCCGCTGCTGCCCGGGCCGCTGCGGCTGATCCAGAAGCCGCTGGTGCGGGCGGCGGTGGCGATCACGCCGGTGGAGGTGCGCGCGCGGCTCGGCCTGGGCGAGGCCTTCGACCTCAACGGCGTCGAGCGGCGACTGGTGCGGCTGGCCGGCTCGAGCGCCGACCGGGTTCCGATCAAGGGCTCGCCGGCCGTCGAGGCCACCCGGCGCATGGGCCTGCCCGACGACTACCTCTATCGGCGGCGGGCCGCTTAACCCCTCCCCCTTGATGGGGGAGGGGCAGGGGTGGGGGTGGTTGCGGCTTTTCCGCCGCACTCGATCCCGACACGCTGTCACTCCCATCCCCGGCCCTTCCCCCATCAAAGGGGGAAGGGAGATGTCCGCCGATGTAGGATCGCGCCCTCTCCAATCGTCCTTGCAGCGAACCACCAGGGAGCAGGGTCATGAGAAAGCTGATCGTCGCCGCCTTCGTCAGCCTGGACGGGGTGATGCAGGGGCCGGGCGGACCGGACGAGGACCGTCGTGGCGGCTTCGCTCATGGCGGCTGGGTGGCGCCCTATTCGGATCCGGTCACCGGCCAGGCGGTGATGTCGCTGTTCGAGGCCCCGTTCGAGCTGCTGCTGGGCCGCCGCACCTACGAGATCTTCGCCGCCCACTGGCCCTACCAGGACCCGAAGAACCCGATCGCCGAGCGCTTCAACGCCACGACCAAGCATGTCGCCTCCCATGATCCCGGCCTGGCGCTGCCGTGGGAGAACAGCCGCGTGGCGGGGCCCGACGCCGTCGAGGCCGTGCGCCGGCTGAAGGGCGAGAAGGGGCCCGACCTGCTGACCCAGGGCTCGACGCAGCTGGTCCACGCCCTGCTGGCGGCCGACCTCGTCGACGAGATGCAGCTGATGGTCTTCCCGCTGCTGCTGGGGGCCGGCCGACGGTTGTTCGACGAGATGGCCGCGCCCGGCGCCTGGGCCCTGACCGGCTCGATCCTGGCCGACACCGGCGTCGTCGTGAACCGCTACCGCCGCGACGGTCCGGTGCGCACGGGCTCGTTCATGACGCAGGAGCCGAGCGCGGCGGAGTTGACGCGGCGGGCTGCTTGGGCGGGGGAGGGGTCTTAGGCCCGTTCAATATTCAGCAGCTTGAGCTACCTCCCACCGCGCATCCCCGCGAAGGCGGGGATCCAAGCCGATTTTCAGGAAATGGCGCGGCCGCGACCGCCCCGTGGCGTCAGCTTGGGTCCCCGCCTTCGCGGGGAAAGACGGATTTGGGGATGGACGTCGAGTGAATGTTGAACCGCCTTAGGCGTGTTCGGCGACCGGTGAGGACAGCACCATCGTCAGGTGATCGTAGAGAACCTGTGTGTCGTCCCGCAGGGCCTTCAGGCAATCGGCGTGGGCTTCTGCGTGGGCTTCCGGCTGGGCCCTGAGGTGCTGGATGTCGTCGAAGGCGAAGTAGGCGCCGTAGATGTATTCCAGGCCAAGTTCCTGCTGTGCGAACAACTGGTCCGGGCGGTCATGGATACGGTGCGGATGATGGACCAACCGCTTTTCCGACAGCGCGATGAAGTGCTGGATGAGCAGCAAGACGCCGCTGAGCAGATCGTCGCCGGCCAGGGCGAAGGCCAGGTGCAGGCGAAGGGTGATCAGGATCGCCTCGTCGCCCTGCGGGATATCGCCGACCAGCTTATTTAGGGCACGTTCGAAGTCGACGGCGACATCCGAGACAAGCAGGTCATGCTCGCCGGCCATGGCCGCGATCGCTGCGTCGCCCTAGTCGAGATCGGTTTCCAGCCAGCGCATGCAGACGGCGGTGATCGCCGGACCGTCCAGCCAGCCCATGCGCCAGAGGGCGGCGATTTCCTTCGGATCGGCGATGTCGGCGGGCGTACGCATGGCGCGAGCCTGGCTGTGCCCGCCGCCTGTGTCCACCCGAAGCTAGACTATGGCGACCGGCGTCGGGATGGCGGTGGCCGGTTCGCGGGCCTTGCCGGGGGCGGCGATCGTGAAGGCGCCGCGCAGGCGGATGTCGGTCGAGGACGAGCCGACCATGACCTCGACCCTGCCGGCCTCGACCTGCCAGCCTTCAGGGCTCCAGATCGCCAGCTGGGCGGCGGAGAGGGCGAAGGTCACGCGCCGGCGCTCGCCCGGCTTGAGGGTCGCGCGCACGAACCCGCGCAGCTCTTTGACCGGCCGGGCGACGCTGGCGACCGGGTCGCGGACATAGAGCTGCACCACCTCGTCGGCCTCGACCGAGCCGGTGTTGGCGACGGTCAGCGACACCTTCACCGTTCCGGCCGGGGCGATGCTGTCACGGTCTAGGGCCAGGTCGGAATAGGCGAAGCTGGCGTAGCTCAGGCCATGGCCGAACGGGAACAGCGGGCCGATGTCGACGTCGTGGTAGCGAACGGTGTCCTTGGCCAGGTCCGGATCGGCCGGGCGGCCGGTGGGGACGTGGGCGTAATAGGTCGGCGACTGGCCCGTGGCGCGAGGGAAGCCGACGGGCAGGCGGCCGCCTGGGGCTGCCTTGCCGAACAGGATGTCGGCCAGGGCCGGTCCGGCCTCGACGCCGAGGAACCAGGTGGCCAGCACCGCCGGAGCCTTCTCCAGCACTTCCGGCGCGACCAGGGGGCGGCCCGACGGCAACAGCGCGACCACCGGCTTGCCGGTCGCCAGCACCGCACGCGCCAGGGCGCTTTGCGCGCCGGGCAAGCTCAGGTCCGAGCGGCTGCGGGACTCGCCGCTGTGGTCGAAGTCCTCGCCGACCATCAGCAGCACAAGGTCCGCGCCCTTGGCGGCCTCGACGGCGGCGGGGATGCCCGTCTCGTCGTCGCTGCGCGGACCGGCGCCCGCGACGTGGACGATCGTGGTCCCGGCCGGGGCGGCCGCCTTCAGGGCCGGCAGCAGCGGCGCGACGTCGCCGACCTGGCCGCGCGCCTTCCATGAGCCGAGCTGGGAAAGGTTGTCGGTCGCCAGGGCGCCGATGACGGCGATCTTCTTGGTCGAGGGCGCGATGGGCAGCAGGCCGCCGTCGTTCTTCAGCAGCACCACGGCCTTGCGCGCCGCCTCGCGGGCGATGGCGCGGTGCTCGGGACCGACGAAGATGGTCTTCTCGCGCTCGACGTCGCCGAAACGGTAGGGGTCGTCGAACAGCCCCAGCCTCATCTTGGCGGTCAGGATCCGGGTCACCGCCTGGTCGAGCAGCGGCAGCAGCGACGGATCCTGTCCGATCGCGGTCTCCAGGTGAGCGGCGTAGACGCCGCTGGCCATGTCCATGTCGACCCCGGCCTTCAGCGCCAGGGCGGCGGCCTGGACGGGGGTCTCGGCGATGCCGTGGTTGATCAGCTCGAGGATGGCGTTCCAGTCGCTGACCACCAGGCCCGGCCAGGCCCACTGGGTCTTGAGCACGCCGCGCACCAGGGCGGCGTTGGCGGTGGTGGGGGCGCCGTTCAGGTCGTTGAAGGCGGTCATCATCGTGCCGGCGCCGGCCCTGGCCGCCGCATGGAAGGGCGGCAGATAGACCTCGTTCAGCGTGCGGTCCGACAGCTCGGCGCTGTCGTAGTCACGCCCGCCGGCGGCCGCGCCATAGGCCCCGAAGTGCTTGGCGCAGGCCAGGATCGAGTCTTTCGCGTGCAGGCCCTCGCCCTGGAAGCCGCGCACCTGGGCCGCGGCCATGACCGATCCGAGATAGGGATCCTCGCCGGCCCCCTCGACGATGCGGCCCCAGCGCGGGTCGCGGGCGATGTCGACCATCGGGGCGAAGGTCCAGTGCAGGCCGCTGACGGCGGTCTCGACGGCGGCCATCCGGGCGGTGGCGCGCACGATCTCGGGATCGAAGGTCGCCGCCATGGCCAGCGGCACGGGGTAGAGGGTGCGGAAGCCGTGCACCACGTCGATGGCGAACAGCAGAGGGATCTTCAGCCGCGACTCCTCGACGGCCGTGCGTTGCAGCTCGCGCAGGAAGGCCGCGCCGGCCACGTGCAGGTACGAGCCGACGCCGCCCTTGCGGACGAGGTCGAGGGCGGTCGCGTCGATCTTGGAGTTCAGCGCCTTCTGGCGGCCGCCGGCCGGCTGGTGGGTCTGGCCGATCTTCTCGTCCAGGGTCATCTGCTTGAGGAGCGCGCGGACGCGGGCGTCCTGGTCGGCGGCCAAAGCAGGAGCGGCGAGCGCGGGCAGGGCGGGCGCCAGGCTCATCGCGGCCCCGGCGGCCAGCAGCGCGCGGCGGTCGATCATCGGTCCCATGGCGTTCTTCTCCCTTCGATCGTCGTGCGCGGTCGTTAGGCGGGGAGAGCACTATGGTTTGACAACGCTGTCAACGCTTGGTTGTCCGAACCGGCCTGACGAGCGAAAGTCCTCCTTAACCGACCGGGCCGAGGGTGCGGACCCGAAACAAGCAGTGTTGCAGGAGGGGCGCGGTGATCGTAGCGGTGCTGCAGGCCCGGATGAGCTCGACCCGCCTGCCGGGCAAGGTGCTGGCCGATGTCGCCGGCGCGCCGATGGTGCTGCGCCAGGTCGAGCGCCTGCGCCGCGTGGCCTCGATCGACCGGCTGATCGCGGCCACCTCGAACCAGGCCAGCGACGATCCCCTGGCTGAAGCGCTGGAGGCGGCGGGCGTCGAGGTGTTCCGCGGCTCGCTGGACGACGTGCTGGGCCGGTTCGCCGGGGCGGTGGCGGGGCTGTCGGACGACGACCTGATGCTGCGGCTGACCGCCGACTGCCCGCTGGCCGACCCGGCGCTGATCGAGGCGCTGATCGGCGAGCACCTGGCCAATGGCGCGGACTATTCGGCCACCACCCTGCCGCATCGGACCTATCCGATCGGGCTGGACGCCGAGATCCTCAGCGTCGGCCTCCTGCGGCTGACGGCGGCGGAGGCGAGCGACCCGTACGAGCGCGAGCACGTCACGCCTTTCGTCTATCGCCGGCCCGAACGCTTCGCCCTGGGCGGCCTGACCCAGGCGGTGGATGAAAGCCAGGTGCGCTGGACGGTCGACCTGCCGTCGGACCTGGATTTCGTGCGGGCGGTCTACGAGGCGCTGTATCCGGCTAGGCCCGCCTTCACCTCGCACGACATCCGGGCGCTGGTGCGTGGGCGGCCCGACCTCGCCAGCCTGGGCGACCTGCCGCGGATCTAGGCGGCGGGAACGGCCGACAGGTCAAAGCCCTTGGCGATCAGCCGCTCGCGGGCGGCGTCGCGGGCCGCGCCGCGCCATTCGCTTTCCAGCAGGCCCAGGCCGATGACGTCCTGCGGCTGACCGCCCTTGACCACGTGGTTGCGCAGCACCGCCTCGCGCGTGAAGCCAAAGCCCTCGTGCAGGCGCCAGACGGCCTTGTTGCTCTCGATGACCTCGCACCACAGCTTGGCCAGGCCCAGCACGCCGAACACGTATTCGATCACCCAGTATTCGACGAAGCTGCCGACGCCCAGGCCGCGCACCGACGGGTCGGCCAGGTAGTAGGCCCAGGCGCAGCGGCGGTTCTTCAGGTCGATATCGGCCAGGTTGGCCAGGCCCACCGGATGGCCGTCCAGCTCGATGATCCAGTAGCGAACGGCGGGGTTGGTCCCCAGGCGCGCGAACCAGGCGGCGTGTTCGCCCTCCGAGATCAGGTGGTCGCTGTACATGTAGGGGGCGACGGCGTCGGAGTTGCGCCATTCCAGCAGCCGCTCCTGGTCGTGCGCCGCGACGGCGCGCAGGGTGACTTTGGGCATGGCAGGGGGGTCTCGACGCTTGACGGGCTTACGTGCGGGTAAGTGTCAGAGGGGCGTCGCGCGATTGTTTCCGAAACGGGGCGAAATCAGGGCAATGAACCGCGAGGCCGTGCGCCGGGCCCCCAGGCCGTCGCAGACCTGGGCGGCGGCGGCCGACATGGCGCGCCAGGCGTCCGGGTCGTCGGCGAGGGCGGTGAAGGTCCGCCGCAGGTCCTCTGCGACGAGCGGTTCGGCGTCGAGCGATCGGTGCGCCCCCAGATCAGACAAGGCCTGGGCCGCCTCGCGCTGATTGTCGGCCAGCACCAGCGACACGGTCGGCAGGGCGAGCACGCAGCGCTCCCAACTGCTGGAGCCGGAGGCGCCGATGGCGAGGTCGACCTCGGCGGTGAGGCGGGGCATGTCGCGGCTGTCGATGTGCAGGGCAACGCGCGGATCGGCTGCGGCGATTTCACGCAGGGCCGGCAGGCTGGTCGCCTGGCCGCCGACCACGACGCCGAGGGCGCGCTCGCCGAGCACCGGCAGTAGGGTCTCGACGGTGCGGGCGGTGATCCCGCCGACGTCGGTCAGGCCCAGCGAGACCAGCACGCGCTCGACACGCGCTGTGGCGGCGCGGCGGGCCAGGGTTTCGTCACGCAGGGCCGCGAAGGCCGGCGACAGGGCGGCGTGGTTGGGACCGAGCAGCAGCTGGGCGTGGGCGGGGACGAGGCCGGCATAGTCCTCGGCCCGCCTGGCCGCCCCGGCGTCGAGCAGCAGGTCGGCGGCCAGGGGGCGGTCGGCCAGGTCGTCGACCACCAGGGTCGGGCGGCCGGCGGCGATGCGGCGGTGGTCGTCTGCGTCGAGGTCGTAGTGATCGAAGACGAGAGCGTCGTAACCGGCCGCGAGCTCGGCGGCGCCGGCCACGAAGTCGCTTTCAACGAAGGTTCCGGCGCAGAGGGCGGGCGAGGCGAAGGTCTCGGCAAGGCCGGCGACGGCCGACGGTCCGGTGAACGCACAGGCCGCGCCGCCTGCCTCCAGCGCCCGCGCCAGGTTGAGGCCGCGCATGAAATGGCCGCCGCCGACGCTGGGTCCGGCGTTGACGACGAAGAGGACGCGCGGTCGAGCCATGCAGCGGGCCTAGCACAGGCCCTGGCGGCGGGCGAGCGTCAGGCCTGGGCCTGGTGCTCCACGTGGCCGTCCAGCACCTCGGTGCGCGAGAACACCTCCTCCTGGCCGTCCAGCAGCAGTTCCTCGGCCGCCACGTGGTCGCGCTCGGCCTCGGCCAGCACTTGACGCAGGGCGTCGACCTCGGTGTCGGCCTCGACGAGCACGCTGCGCAGCGGGGCGTGGCCGTCGCCCAGCCGGATCTCGATGCGCCATTGAGCGGACATGGTCTGCGTCTCCCTTCAGCCAGACTGATAACGCAAGCGGCCGTCACAGGTTCGCCCGATGAGGGGCGAGGCGTTGCGCGATGCGCCCCGGTCGGCGAGGTTGCCGCCCGCGACACTGCTGGAAGGGATTCTATGGATCGGCGCGAAGCTTCGCTTGAAGGGATCAGCCGTCGCGGACTGATGGCCGGGGCGGTGGGCCTGGCCGGGCTGGCGGTGGCCGGCCGGGCGGCGGCGCAGGCGAAGGGCTCCCAGCGGGTCGAGGCGCTGATCGCGCAGATGACCATCGACGAGAAGGCCGGCCAGCTGTCGTGCTACGCCGACATGATCCGCCCGCCGGTGGGCGACATGAACCCGGCGATCAACCTGCGCAACACCCAGCAGCTGCTGGCCGAGACCCGGGCGGGCAAGATCGGCACGCTGATGAACGGCGTCGGGGTCGAGGGCGCGCTGCTGGCCCAGACCGCGGCGGTGGAGCATTCGCGCCTGGGCGTCCCGCTGCTGCTGGCCGCCGACGTCATCCACGGCTTCAAGACCGTCTATCCGATCCCGCTGGCCGAGGCCGCCAGCTTCGATCCGCCGCTGGCCTACCGCACCGCCCGCGCGGCGGCGCAGGAAGCCACGGCCCACGGCCTGCACTGGACCTTCGCGCCGATGGTCGACGTGGCCCGCGACGAGCGCTGGGGCCGGGTGGCCGAAGGCTCGGGCGAGGACGTGTTCTTAGGCGAAGCGCTGGCCCAGGCCCGGGTGCGCGGCTTCCAGGGACCGGACCTGAAGGCGCCGGACTCGATGCTGGCCTGCGCCAAGCACTTCGCCGCCTACGGCGCGGTCGCGGCGGGCATGGACTACAACACCGTCGAGCTGTCGGAAGCCACGCTGCGCGAGGTGCACCTGCCGCCGTTCCAGGCCGCCTTCGAGGCCGGCTGCCTGACCGCCATGTCGGCCTTTAACGACATCAACGGCGTGCCGGCCACGGCCAACAAGCGCCTGCTGACCGACCTGCTGCGCACCGAGTGGGGCTTCAAGGGCGTGGTCATCTCCGACTACACCGCCGACCAGGAACTGGTGGCCCACGGCTATGCCGCCGAGGACCGCGACGCCGCGCGCCTGGCGATCCTGGCGGGCGTCGACATCAGCATGCAGAGCGGGCTCTACAGCCGCTATCTGCCCGAACTGGTCAAGAGCGGCGCGGTGCCGATGGCGGTGGTCGACCAGGCCGTGCGCCGGGTGCTGATGCTGAAGGAGGCCATCGGCCTGTTCGACCAGCCGTTCCGCTCGATCGACGCCAAGGCCCAGGCCGCCCGCACGGCGACGCCGGCCATGCGCGCGCTGTCGCGAGAGGCCGGGTCGCGCTCGATCGTGCTGCTGAAGAACGACGGCAACCTCTTGCCGCTGCCGCGCTCGGGCAAGCGCATCGCGCTGATCGGCCCGTTCGCCGACGACCGCGACAACATCCTGGGGCCGTGGGCCTTCTTCGGCGACAAGAGCCTGGGCGTCGACCTGGCCACGGGTTTCCGCCAGGCCATGGCCGACCCGAACCTGTTGCAGACCGTCAAGGGCAGCGACGTCGAGAGCTCCATCCCCGGCGGGATCGAGGCCGCCGTGGCCGCCGCCCGGGCCGCCGACATCGTCGTGCTGGCGATCGGTGAGGGTCAGAATATGTCGGGCGAGGCCCAGTCGCGCACCGACATCGGCATCCCCAAGCCGCAGATGATGCTGGCCGAGGCCGTGGCCGCCGTCGGCCGTCCCACCGTGGTGCTGCTGCGCCATGGGCGGGCGCTCGTTCTGGACGGCGCGGTGAAGAACGCCCCGGCGATCCTGGCTACCTGGTTCCTGGGCACCGAGACCGGCCATGCCGTGGCCGACGTGGTGTTCGGGTCGGTGAACCCTTCGGGCCGTCTGCCGGTCAGCTTTCCGTACGAAAGCGGCCAGCAGCCCTACGCCTACAATCACCGCACCACGGGCCGCCCGGCGCCGGCCGACAGCGAGATCCAGGAGTACAAGGCCCGCTGGCGGACGGTGAAGAACGAGGCGCTTTATCCGTTCGGCTACGGCCTGGCCTACACCACCTTTTCCCTGTCGAACCTGAAGCTGTCCTCGCCGACCCTGGCCTGGAACGACAAGCTGCAGGTCAGCGCCCGGGTGACCAACACCGGCAAGCGCGAGGGGGTGCACGTGGTGCAGCTCTACACCCGCGACCGGGTGGCCAGCCGCACGCGGCCGGTGCGCGAGCTCAAGCGCTTCCTGCGGGTCAGCCTGAAGCCGGGCGAGAGCCGCGACATCACCTTCGAGCTGGAGCGCGGCAGCCTGACCTTCTTCGGCGAGGGCGACCGCTGGACCGCCGAGCCGGGCGTGTTCGACGTCTGGGTGGCCAGCAGCGCGGTCGACGGGCTGAACGCCCAGTTCACGCTGCTGGGGGCGTAGCCTCTTTCGCGAACAGCCCCCGCACCCAGTCGTTGACGTAGCCGTCGATGACCAGGTGGACGCGGTCCTCGGTCCCGTGGTTGGCCACGCTGTGGGGGTCGGTGAGCTTGAGGTACCAGGCGCTGCCGGCCTCCATCACCACGCGGGCGCCGTTCAGGCGAAAGTCGACGTCGGGGTTGGTGACCACGGGCACGTGGAAGCGCACCAGCAGCGAGCCGGCGTCGAGATCCTCGTCGTGGTGGGTCTTGATCACCGAGCCGGGGGCCAGCTTCATCAGCCGGACGCTGGTGGCCTGGAACGGGAAGGCGGCGATCACCTCGCGGAAATAGGGGCAGGGGGCCAGGAACGGCGTGTCCTCGAACGCCGTCGCGCCGGGGTCCGAATAGATCATCATCACCGGATGGCTGGCGCCGGCCTGGCATCGCAGGGGGATGACGCTCCAGTCGCCGTCGTAGTTCTGGGTGACGAAGTGGGCGATCCAGTCCGCGCCGGCGGTCAGGGCCTCAAGGTCGGCGCGCAGGCGTATCGGATCGAAGGCGAGCGGCAGCTTCAGGCGGTCTGGAAATCCCATCGCCCGAGCCTATTGTGCCGTCCTTCAACCGACAAGGGCCAGGGGCGGGCATGCAACTTACGGCGGACGCGACGCAGGACCTCGAAGCCTTCATGGCGCGGCTGGCCGAGGACGTCGCCGCCTGCGCCAGTCTCGCCGACCTGTTTCGCGACGAGGACTTCGCCCGCGAGGCGCAGGCTCTGGCCGCCTGCTGGGATCTAACCGCGCCGGGTCTGGCCGAACGGCTGGCCCGGCGGAGCGTGGTTTCGCGCCAGGTCGCGCCGCCGGCCGGCTGGCTGCCGGTGGTTGTCTCGCCGGGCGAGGACGCCGTCGACTGGGCCTTCTTCGGCGCGCGGCGGCTGGAGGAATCGTTCTTCGGCGAGAGCGTGCCCAAGGTCTGGTCGGCGCCGCTGAACCGGCTGCTGCGCGTCCGCACGCCGCTGTCGGCGCTGGAGGGACTGGCGGGGCCGGCGCCTGATGGCCTCGTCTTCCACATGTCGCGCTGCGGCTCGACCCTGCTGGGCCGGATGCTGGGCGCGCCCGAAGGGGCGACCGTGCTGTCGGAGGCCGCGCCGATCGACCATGTGGTGCGCGGCGACCTGCCGAAGGATCGCAAGGTGACGCTGCTGCGCGGCGTCGTGGCGGCGCTGGGCCGGGCGCGCGGGGCGGGGGACGAGCGATTGTTCCTCAAGCTCGACTGCTGGCACGCCCTGGATTTCGACCTGTTCCGCGAGGCGTTTCCGCAAACGCCGTGGCTGCACCTTTATCGGGCTCCGGCCGAGGTGATGGTTTCGCACGCCCGCTCGCCGGGGATGCAGATGGTTCCGCAGGTGGTGGCGCCGGCCGTGTTCGGCCTGGCGCAGCCGTCGACGCCGGACGCCGACTATCAGGCCGCCGTGCTGGCGGCGATCGGCGAGGCGATGCTGGCGGCCTTCACGGCCGACGGGGCGGGGCTGCTGGTCAATTACGAGATGCTGCCGGGGGCGGTGGAGGGGCGCGTGCTGCCGCATTTCGGCTGGACGCCCGACGGGGTCGAGAGCGAGGCGATGACGGCGGCGGCGGCGATCGACGCCAAGGCGCCCGAGCGGGCGTTCGCGCCGGACGGGGCGGCCAAGCGGGCCGAGATCGACCCGGCGATCCGGGCGGCCTGCGCCCGCTGGCTGGACGATTTGCACGGGCGGCTGGAGTTGGGATCGGCGAGTGGAAACCTCGCCCTTCGACAGGCTCAGGGTGAGGTTTCCAACTGAGCGGCCGTGACCCTGAACGGCGTCAGCTCTAGTCCTCATCCTGAGCTTGTCGAAGGACGAGGACCGCGCAGGGCGCTGGACAGATTGTCAGGGAAGATAAGGGTGGAAGGGACGCATCTGGGATTGGGGGGGTGATGCGCCCCTTCCGGTCGCGGCGTGTCCGGGGGGATGCCGCCGCGATCAGCCCCGCACCGTCGCGCGGGGATCGGCTGGGGGAGGGGCCTTACCCTCCCCGATCAGTTCAGGATCCCTTGCTGGCGGGAGCGCCGCCGCCGAGGACCTTGTAGAGCGTGACCAGGTTGCTGGCCCGGGCCAGGCGCGCGTTGATCAGGCCCTGCTGGGCCGAATACTGCGTGCGCTGGGCGTCGAGCAGGACGAGCGAGCTGTCGACGCCGCGGTCGTAGCGCAGCTTGGTCAGGCGCGCGGTGTCCGCGGCGGCCGCGGCCACCCGCTCCTGGGCGGCCAGGCGATCACCGATCGTGGCCTGGGTGGCCAGGGCGTCGGAGACCTCGCGGAAGGCCGTCTGCACGGTCTTCTCGTAGGTCGCCACGGCGATCTTCTGGCCGGCCTTGGCGCTGTCGAGCCCGGCCTTGTTGGCCCCGCCGGCGAAGATCGGCACGCTGATGCTCGGAGCAAAGCTCCAGGCCTTGGTGCCGCTCTTGAACAGACCGTCGAGGTCGGCGCTGGCGCTGCCGTACGAACCGGTCAGGCTGATGCGCGGGAAGAAGGCCGCGCGGGCCGCGCCGATATTGGCGTTGGCGCCCATAAGGCTGTGCTCGGCCGCCAGCACGTCGGGACGACGGGTCAAGACGTCCGAGGCCACGCCCGCCGGCAGATCGGGAAGGATCTGGGCGGTGATCAGGCCGCCGGCCGGCTGCAGGTCGGCCGGAACTTCCGCCCCCGCCAGCAGGCGCAGGGCGTTCTTGTCGCGCTCGACCTGGGCCGTGTAGGTGGCCACGTCCGAACGGGCGGTCTCGGCCAGGGTCTGCGAGGTGCGCAGGTCCAGCTGCGAGGCCGCGCCGACGTCGAACTGGCGCTGGGCCAGGGCGAGGCTGTCTTCACGGCTCTTCAGCGTGTCCTTGGCCAGGGCCAGCAGGTCCTGGTCGGCCGCCAGGGTCAGCCAGGCGTTGGCCGTCTCGGCGATCAGGCTGATCTGGGTCGCCCGGGCGGTCTCCTCGGTGGCCAGGTAGCTGTGCAGCGCCTGGTCCTTGAGGCTGCGCACGCGGCCGAAGATGTCGAGCTCGTACGAGGTGATCCCGACGTTGGCGTTGTAGTTCTCGATCTCAAGCGCGCCCGAGCCGCCGATCGCCGAGCCGAAGCCCGAGGCGGCGGTCGGGGTCTCGCTCTTGGTGCCCGAGAGCGTGCCGTTGACCGTCGGCAGCAGGGCCGCGCGCTGGATGCGGTAGGTGGCGCGGGCCTGCTCGATGTTGAGCATCGCGACCCGCAGGTCGCGGTTGTTGGCCAGAGCCAGATCGATGGTCCCCGCCAGGCGGGGATCTTCGAACACCTGCTTCCAGGCGAGGTCGCCGGCCGAAGCCGTCTGGCCGTTGGCCGCAGCCGTGGGCCAGGTGGTGGCGACCGGCAGGGCCGGTCGCTCGTACTTCGGGGCCATGGTGCAGGCGGTCAGCGCACTGGCCGCCAGCAGGGTGAGGGTCAGATTACGAAGCATCTCAGTGGCTCTCGGCCGGAGTCGCGGGGGCCTCGTCGTGGTGACGGGGCTTGGGCTTGAAGATCCGTTCGACGATCACGAAGAACAGCGGGACGAAGAAGATCGCCAGGATGGTCGCCGACAGCATGCCGCCGATGACGCCCGTGCCGATCGCGTGCTGGCTGCCCGAACCGGCCCCGTTGGAGATCGCCAGCGGCAGCACGCCGAAGACGAAGGCCAGCGAGGTCATGATGATCGGACGCAGACGGATGCGGACGGCTTCCAGCGTGGCTTCCACAAGGTTGCCGGTGCGCTCGAAGATCTCCTTGGCGAACTCGACGATCAGGATGGCGTTCTTGGCCGCCAGGCCCATGGTCGTGAGCAGGCCCACCTGGAAGTAGATGTCGTTGGACAGGCCGCGCAGGGTGGTCGCCAGCAGGGCGCCGACGATGCCGAGCGGGATGACCATGATGACCGACAGCGGGATCGACCAGCTCTCGTAGAGGGCCGCCAGCAGCAGGAACACCACCAGGATCGAGATCGCGTACAGGGCCGGAGCCTGGTTGCCCGCTTCACGTTCCTGGGCCGACAGACCGGTCCACTCGTAGCCGATGCCGGCCGGCAGCTGGGCGGCGATCTTCTCCATGGCCTTCATCGCGTCGCCCGAGCTCTTGCCCGGGGCCGGAGCGCCCTGGATGTTCATCGACGACAGACCGTTGTAGCGCTCCAGACGCGGCGAGCCGTAGACCCAGCGGGTCGTGGCGAAGGCCGAGAAGGGCACCATCTGGCCGCTGCTGTTGCGGACGTACCAGTTGTTCAGGTCTTCAGGCTTCATGCGGTAGGGCGCGTCGGCCTGCATGTAGACCTTCTTCACCCGGCCGCGATCGATGAAGTCGTTGACGTACGAACCGCCCCACGCCGCGCTGAGCGCCGCGTTGATGTCGGCCGTGGTCAGGCCCATCGAGCCGGCCTTGGCCTGGTCGATGTCGATCTTCAGCTGCGGGGTGTCTTCCTGGCCGTTGGGACGCACGCCGACCAGGTTGGGATCCTGGCCAGCCATGCCCAGGACCTGGTTGCGGGCCGCGGTGAGGGCGTCATGGCCCACGCCGCCGATGTCCTGCAGCTGGAAGTCGAAGCCCGACGAGGTGCCCAGTTCCGGCACGGCCGGCGGCACGACGGCGAACACCATCGCATCGCGGATCTGCAGGAACTTGCCCATGGCGCGGCCGGCGACGGCCGGAGCCTTCAGGTTGGCGGCCTTGCGTTCGTCGAAGTCCTTCAGGCGGACGAAGGCCAGACCGGCGTTCTGACCCGCGCCGCTGAAGCTGAAGCCCGAGACGGTGAACACCGACTGCACGGCTTCCTTCTCGTCGTCCAGGAAGTGGCTGCGGACCTGGTCGAGGACGCCCAGGGTGCGTTCCTCGGTGGCGCCCGGCGGCAGCTGGACGAGGGTGATCATGATCCCCTGGTCTTCTTCCGGCAGGAAGGCGCTGGGCAGGCGGACGAACAGCAGGCCCATGACCAGGATGATCACGCCGTAGATGGCCATCCAGCGGACACTGCGGCCGAGGATCTTGCGGACCCCGCCCTGATAGCGTCCCGAGACGTCGTTGAAGCTGCGGTTGAACCAGTTGAAGAAGCGGTTGAAGAAATTGATCACCGCGCCCAGCAGGCCCGGATGATCGGTGCGCAGAGCCTCGCCGTGGGCGCGGTCATGCGGCTTCAGCATGGTGGCGCAGAGCGCCGGCGTCAGCACCAGGGCGACCACGACCGACAGCATCATCGCCGAGACGATGGTGATCGAGAACTGGCGGTAGATGACGCCTTGCGAACCGCTGAAGAAGGCCATCGGCACGAACACCGCCGACAGCACCAGCGCGATGCCGATCAGGGCGCCGGTGATCTCGCCCATCGACTTGCGGGTGGCCTCGACGGGGGACAGGTGCTCCTCGCTCATCACCCGCTCGACGTTCTCGACCACGACGATGGCGTCGTCGACGAGGAGGCCGATGGCCAGCACGAGGCCGAACATGGTCAGGGTGTTGATGGAGTAGCCGAAGGCCGCGAGGATGCCGAAGGTGCCCAGAAGGACGACCGGAACGGCGATGGTCGGGATCAGGGTGGCGCGCCAGTTCTGCAGGAACAGGAACATGACGATGAAGACCAGGATGATGGCTTCCACCAGCGTCTTGATCACTTCGTGGATCGACAGTTCCACGAACGGCGTGGAGTCGTAGGGAACGACGTACTTGTAGCCGGCCGGGAAGTTCTTCTCGAGCGTGGCCATCTGCTCCTTCACCGCCTTGGCGGTGTCCAGAGCGTTGGCACCCGGGGCCAGGCGGATGGCCAGACCCGCGGCCGGACGGCCGTTGAACTTGGCGGTCGAGACGTAGCTTTCGGCGCCCAGCTCGACGCGGGCGACGTCGCGCAGGCGGACCAGGGCCCCGCCCGTGCTGTTCTTGACGATGATGTTCTCGAACTCTTCGGGCGTCTGCAGGCGCGACTGGGCCGTGATCGTGGCGTTCAGGCCCGTGCCCGGCAGGTTGGGCGTGCCGCCCAGCTGGCCGGCCGACACTTGCGCGTTCTGGGCCTGGATGGCCGCCGACACGTCCGAAGGCGTCAGGCTGTAGGACGACAGCTTGTTCGGGTCGAGCCAGATGCGCATGGCGTACTGGGCGCCGAACAGCTGCACTTCGCCGACGCCGTCGACGCGGCTCAGCGGGTCCTGGATGTTGGACGCGATGTAGTCGGCCAGGTCGGTGTTGGTGGTCTTGTCGTTCTCCGAATAGAGGCCGACGACCATCATGAAGTTACGGGCCGACTTGGCGACCGTCAGGCCTTGCTGCTGCACTTCCTGCGGCAGCAGGGCGGTGGCGGTCTGCAGCTTGTTCTGGACCTGCACCTGGGCGATGTCGATGTCGGTGCCGGCCTTGAAGGTCAGGGTGACCGTGGCCGAGCCCGAGCTGTCGCTGGTCGACGACATGTAATCCAGGCCGTCGAGGCCCTTCATCTTCTGTTCGATGACCTGGGTGACGCTGTCCTCGACCGTCTTGGCCGAGGCGCCCGGATAGTTGGCGGAGACCGAGACCTGCGGCAGGGCGATCTCGGGATACTGGGCGATCGGCAGCGTGCGGATGGCGAGCGCCCCCGCCAGCATGATCACGATCGCCACGACCCACGCGAAGATGGGTCTGTCGATGAAGAAACGGGACAGCATTGTGGGCCGGCCTTAGCGTTGAGCGGTGATGACGGCGGCCTTCACGGGCGCGCCAGGACGGACCTTCTGCAGGCCTTCGACGATGACCTGGTCGCCGACCTTCAGGCCGGAGGTGACCAGCCACTTGTCGCCGATGGTCTGGCCGACGGTGATCGGACGGATCTCGGCCACGCCCTTGGCACCGACCACGGTGACCGTGGCGTTGCCCTTAGGGTCGCGGCTGACGCCGGCCTGCGGGATCAGCACGCCGTTGGAGGCCACGCCCTTGCCGAGGGTGGCGCGGACGTACATGCCCGGCAGCAGGGCGCCGTTGGGGTTGTCGAAGGTGGCGCGCAGGCCGAACGAGCCGGTGGTCTGGTCGACGGTGACGTCGGCGAACTCCAGGCGGCCCTGGACCGGGTAGGTCGAGCCGTCTTCCAGCTTCAGGCTGACCTGGGCCGAGCCCGAGCGGCCCAGCTGGCCGCCGGCGAGATCACGCTGCAGCTGCAGCAGTTCGGCCGACGACTGGGTCAGGTCGACATAGATCTTGTCGAGGTTCTGGATGGTGGCGAGCGCCGTGGCCTGGCTGGCCGTGACCAGCGCGCCGGGGGTCACCGAGCTCTTGCCGATGCGGCCCGAGATCGGGGCGACCACGCGGGTCCAGCCCAGGTTGATGCGGGCGTTCTCGACCGCGGCCTTCTGGGCGGCGACGTTCGCGGACGCCTGCTGGGCGGCGGCCTGGGCGTCGTCGTTGTCCTGCTTGGAGACGGCGTTGACCGCGACCAGTTCCTTATAGCGGTCGGCCTTCAGCTTGGCGGCGGTGTAGGTCGCCTGGGCCTGGGCCAGGCCGGCCTGGGCGCTGTTGAGCGACGCCTGGAAGGTCGCCGGCTCGATCTGGTAGAGCGGCTGGCCGGCGCGGACGTAGGAGCCTTCCTGGAACAGGCGGGCCTTGACGATGCCGCCGACCTGCGGACGCACTTCCGAGACCAGATAGGCCGAGGTGCGGCCCTGCAGTTCGCTGGTCAGGGTCACCGGCTCGGTCTTCACGACCACGACGCCCACGGGCGTGGGACCGCCCGCGCCCATGCCGCCCGCGGCTCCGCCCTTGCCTTGCCCGCAGGCGGCGAGGGTGAGCGAGACAGCCGCCAGAAGAACCGCCGAAGCGGCGAGCGGACGTTTGATAGCCATGGATATCCCCGGAGCGACAGGCTGCCGCAGGGGGGGAGGTCCCCTTGACGACGCGCCTATGATGAACAATTTGAGAATGAACGTTCATTCTCAATTGCGCTGGACATAGGCCCGGGGTAAGGCGAAGTCAACACCCCGTCCTGTCGGCCCAGTTGACCTGACGGAAATGTAATGGAGAACGGGACCGCTCGATGGTCGACGTGAGTTCAAACGCCAAGCCGACGCCCGAGGCGCGGCGGCAACAGATTCTGGATGCGGCCTGCGACGTGGTGCGCCAGGCCGGCTTCCATGGCGCCAGCATGGCCGAGATCGCCAAGGCCGCGGGCCTGAGCGTGGGCCAGATCTATCGCTACTTCGAGAACAAGGAAGCCATGGTCGCGGCGATCGTCGCCCAGGACCTGGCCGAGATGCGCGAGAAGTTCGCCGAACTGGAAAGCCGGCCGGGCACGCTGCTCGACGCCATGCTCGACCACATCGATGAGGCGGTCAGCAAGTGCTACGACCCGCGCCGCGCGCCGCTGGTGCTGGAGGTGATGGCCGAGGCCTCGCGCAATCCCAAGGTCGCCGCCATCGTCCGGGCCGCCGACGATCAGGAACGCGCCCTGGCCAGCCAGATGCTGGAACGCAGCCGCAAGCCCGAATGGAGCGAGGCCGAGTTCGCCGCCCGCACCGAACTGATCGGCGCGATGTTCGACGGCCTGGTCATCCGCAGCGTCAATCACCCCGAGCAGGATCGTCAGGCCATGGCCACGGTGATGAAGTCGGTTCTGGCCTGCCTGCTGGGGTAAGCGGTTTCCGCGGCCTCAGGCGATCCAGAGGCCCAGGCGGCCGGCGATGGCCCAGCCGCCGTCGGCGGCGCGTCGCAGCAGCACCAGAAAGCCGCCGCCGGCCAGCGGTCCTACGGTCGAGTCGACATAGGCCAGGGCCTCGGCGCCGTCCGGCGAGACAGCCGGCAGGCCGACGGTCTGCATCCTGACCGCATAGCGGCCGCCTCGCAGGCGCGGCTTCTCGTTCTCGCGGGCGAGGCGTAGGCCGCGGGCCAGGGCTTCGCGCCGGAAGGTCGCGCAGTCCGTGGCGCTGGCTGGGCTGGCCGCCATGAAGGCCTGGACCGTCGCCGGGGCGGGCGGCGCGACCACGACGGGGAGGTCGTTCTCGATCGTGAACCAGCGGGAGCGGCCGTCGTCGCCAGGCGCGGTCAGCAGTGCGCCGTCGGGGCCGGTGAACGTCAGCATGCGTGACGGCGAAGGCGGCGGCCTCAGGGCCGCGCGACCCGCCGGTTCGCCCCGCGCCGCCTCCTCGAGCAGGGGCATGGCCGCGGCGCAGGCCGGGGTCTCTTCGGCCGTGGACGAGGCGGCGCCGGCCAGGGCGGGCAGGCCGAGCGCGATCGCAAGGATGGCGAGAAACCGGATCATCGATCCAGATTACGCGCGTAGCTGGAAAGCGCCAGCCCGGCCTACGGCACGAGATATCGCCGCAGGGCCGGAACGGCGACGGCCAGTTCGTCGGTGACGATCTTCGAGAAGTAGTCGGCCCCGTCGCGGCCCAGGTGGGTGTAGTCGAACGACAGCTTGGCTTGGCCCATCGGCTCGACGGCGGCGTTGTTCTGGGCCTGGGCGGCCGGAGCGGGCGTTGCGCCCGGCGTCGCCGGAGCCGCCGGCTGGGCGCTGATCGTGGTGCCGGTCCTGGCGGCGGCCAGCACCTCGGGCGGGGGCGGCATCTGGGCGAACCGGGTCGCTTCCGCCGCGCCCATGGCCTGGACGGCGGCGTAGGACTTGGCGTGCAGATCCACCAGCGGTGTCCTGGTCTCGGAGGCGACCGTGCGGGTGGCCTCGGCCCAGGGCGCAAGGTCGTCGATCAGCTTGCCGTCCTTGAACTGGCGGCGGGTGAGCGGCGTGACCAGCACCGGCTTGCCGCCGGCGGCGCGCACCTCTTCCACATAGCGCTTGAGGTTGGCGGGGTACTCGGTGGCGAGATCTGTCGAGCGGCCCGGCTTGCCCGGCTGGTCGTTGTGGCCGAACTGGATCAGCACGTAGGTGTCGGTGAACCCTCCCGAGCCGATTTCCTTCATGGCCAGCCGCCACGAACCCTCGGTGCGGTAGTTGCCGCTGGAGCGGCCGCCGCGCGCCAGGTTGATGCAGGCGGCGAACGAGGTCAGGTGCTGGCCGCAGAAGCTGGGACCCCAGCCGCCGATCACGGCGGTGGTCGAGTCGCCGATCAGCACGATCTTCACGGCGCGGAACATCGGCGGCTCGGCTTCGGCGGCGGGGGCCTGGGCGTGGGCGGCGAAGGGAGCGGTCGCCAGGGCGGCGGCGAGGAGGAGGGACTTCATCACAACTCCGAAAATGGCTCGTCATCCCGGCCGTAGCGAAGCGTAGAGCCGGGACCCAGGGGCGGCCGCACTGCGCTTGGCCCCTGGGTCCCGGATAAGCGCTGCGCGCTTTCCGGGATGACGATGAAGGGGATGGGGAGGATCTGAGCGCCTCAATCCAGCGCGCGGTACTTGAAGTTCCGGAACCGCGCCGAGCCCTTGCCGGCGGCGTAGATGCCCGGCTTCAGCATCAGGAAGCCGCCGCGCACATTGTGGTGGTAGCCGCTGACCTCCATGCCGCGGTCGAACCGCTTCCAGGTCTTGCCGCCGTCGCCGCTGGTGTGGAAGGCGACGATGTGGCGGTTGTTGCGCAGGCGCATGAGCATTCTGGAGCCATGCGGATTGGCCGGCCGGCCGCGCTCGATGCCGTACTGGTGGGTGACGAAGTTCTTGGCGTCGAAACCCAGCCCGCAATAGAGCTGGCGGTCGTAGAACAGGATCAGGCCGGCGCGGGTCTCCGGATCGATCTCGATCTCGCACTCGATCTCATAGGCCTGGTCGCCGTTGACGAAGATCAGCGGCGAGCCCGTCGACGGAGCCTCGCCAGCACCCTTCAGCGTCAGCACGCCGTTCGAACGGCTGATGCGGTCCTGCTCGCCCGGCTTGGGGTCGAAGAAGTTCCACTGCACGCCGTACTTGTCGGTGCTGAAGTCGTCCGACAGCGCCATGCCGTGCGGCACGGCCTTGCCGCCTTTGGGCTTGCGGATCGGCTTGGCCAGGTCGCCGCCGCCGATGTCGAACCAGCCGTCCTTGGTCCAGGTGACCGGGGCCAGCAGGGTCTGGCGGCCCAGCGTCCAGAAGCCGTTCTCGTAGCCGTGATAGACGGTCCACCACTCGCCGCCCGAGCCCTCGACCAGGGTGGCGTGGCCGCGCGACCACCACTTCTCGGCGTTGTCGACGGTGCGCACCAGCGGGTTCTTGGGATGGTTCTCCCACGGGCCGCCCAGCGATTTAGCGCGCGCGGCGATGACCATGTGGCCGGTCGGCGGGCCGGCCGTGCCGCCCACGGCGGTGATCATGTAGAACCAGTCGCCCTTCTTCATGACCTTGGGGCCTTCGGGCGAGAAGCCTTCGACGTCCCAGTCGTCGGGATAGCGCCAGGGATTGTAGACGTGCTCGGGCTTGCCCACCGTCGACAGGCCGTCGGGCGCCAGCTTGATGCGGTCGCCGCCCGACAGGAACAGCCAGCGCTCGCCGTTTTCGTCGACGATGTGGCCGGGGTCGATGTAGCCGGGCAGCTTCAGGTCGATCGGCTCGGACCAGGGGCCCTCGATCTTGTCGGCCCAGATCACGTAGCTGGTGTTGTTCTTGGGGAACTTGGCCGGGATGTAGAGGTAGTAGCGGCCGTTGTGCTTGCACAGCTCCGGCGCCCAGACCGAGCCGATGTTGGTCTTCAGGGCCGGGCCCACCGGGGCCCAGTTCACCAGGTCCTTCGAATGCCAGATCAGGAGGCCCGGATAGGCGTCGAACGACGAGTGGGTCATGTAGTAGTCGTCGCCGTCCTTGAGGATCGACGGGTCGGGCCGGTCGCCGGCCAGGATCGGATTGAGGAAGGTCCCGTCGCCCAGGTCGGCCTTGCGCTCGCCTTCAACGCCCTTGGTCCAGGTCGGGCCGGACTTGGGCTTGGCGGGCAGGGAGCCGACGCCCTCGGCCGCAGCGGCGGAGGGCAGGGCGGCCGCGGCCGCTCCCGTCAGTAGCGAGCCGCCCGTCAGCAACAGGGCTCCGCGTCGGCTGAGGTCGGCCATCGATTTTCCTTCCCGGGTACTGGCCGCGCGAACTGACGCCGCGTCGGCTTGTTACCGGTCACTTAAGCGGCGGATCATCGCTTTGTCTACCGGTGTCATCGCCCATTTTCCGACGATAACGCTGTCAGAAGCGCGGGCAAAAGAAAACGCCCGGGAGCGGGGCGCCCGGGCGTTTGTCTGTCCCTGATCCTCCCCCCGAAGGGGGAGGTGGCCCGGAGGGCCGGAGGGGGTAGTTATTGCTGACTTCGGAGGATCTGCCGGCTTTGCAGCCACTTCCCCCTCCGTCGGCTTCGCCGACACCTCCCCCTTCAGGGGAGGATCGCGATCACCCCTCCATCGCTTCCAGTTCCTTGCCACGGGTCTCGTGGATCAGCTTCTGGACGAGGAAGAACGAGACCACGGCGCTGACGGCATAGAAGCCGTAGGTCGCCGCCAGGCTCATCTTGGCCATGGCCGGGAAGCTGAACGAGATGGCGAAATTGGCGATCCACTGGGCGAAGCCGGCGACGGCCAGGGCCGAACCGCGCATCTGGTTGGGGAACATCTCGCCCAGCATCACCCACATGACCGGACCCCAGGAGAGGTTGAAGAAGATCACGTAGAGGTTGGCGGCCACGAGGGCGATCGGGCCGACGCTGCCGTCCAGGTGCAGGGCGCCGTTGACGGTGGTGGCGGTCGAGAAGCACCAGGTCAGGACGCCCAGCGTCACGGCCATGCCGGCCGAGCCGATCAGCAGCAGCGGCTTGCGGCCGATGCGGTCGATCAGGGCGATGGCGGCCAGGCAGGCCAGGATCGACAGCGCGCCCGACAGGATGTTGATCTTCAGGCTGTCGTCCTCGGTGAAGCCGACCGACTGCCACAGCACCGAGCCGTAGTAGAAGACGATATTGATGCCGACGAACTGCTGGAAGATGGCCAGGACCAGGCCGGCCCACAGGATCGGACGGATCTTCCTGGTGACCGGATCGAGCAGGTCGGAGAACTTCGGCTTGTGGTCGGCGCTCAGCGAGGCGCGGATCTCGGCGACCTTGGCCGCGCCCGTGCCCGGGCCGAACAGGCGCGAGAGGATGGCTTCGGCCTTGGCGTCCTGGCCCTTGGCGACCAGGTAGCGCGGGCTTTCCGGGATGGTCAGCAGGGCGAAGAAGAACACGCCGGCCGGGATCACCTGCATCCAGAACATCCAGCGCCAGGCGGGCAGGCCCAGCCAGAAGTCGGCGGTCGAGCTGCCGGCGGTGTGGGCCAGCACGTAGTTGGCCACGAACGCGCCGGTGAGGCCCGTGATGATCATGATCTGCTGCACCGACGACAGGCGGCCGCGGATGTTCGCCGGGGTCACTTCCGAGATGTAGACCGGGCAGAGCACGCTGGCCGCGCCGACGCCCAGGCCGCCGATCAGGCGGAAGATCACGAAGATGGTCGAGGTGTGGGCCGCGCCGGTGCCCAGGGCGCTGATCACGAACAGCAGGGCCGAGATGATCATCACGGTGCGGCGGCCCCACACGTCGGCCAGGCGGCCCGCTGCGAAAGCGCCAATCGCGCAGCCGATCAGGATGGCGGCGACGTTCAGGCCGGTGCCGAACTCGGTCAGCTTGAAGGCGCTGTTGAGGCCTTCCTGCGTGCCGTTGATGACGCCGCTGTCGTAGCCGAACATGAAGCCGCCGATGGTGGCCACGGCCACGATGGCGGCGACGAAGGCCATGTTCACCTTCGCGCCGTCGGCGCTCATGCCGGCGCTAGGCCCGGCGCTGGAAACTGATGCCACTGGGTTCCTCCCCGAACTGACCCTTGAAGGGCCTGCTTTGATCCCTAACGCGCCCCCGCAGGGACCTTAGTTGCCGGCGACCTTAGTGTTACCGGTATCAGCACGCAAGCGGCGGTTTTTGCGGGATTCCCGCTGCGACCGCCGCTGCTTCCGCCGGGCGATAGTGTCAGGTCCGGCGATGCTCGCAAGGGGCGATGGCAGCGTTGTCATCGCCGAGCTCTTTCACGGGGCGGAGCGGGGCGTGAGACCCGTTGCGCCGGCGCCACGCTAGGCGGCGCCCCTGCAACATTGCCGAAAAGAAATTTGCCCCGGGAAGCCGGCCGCGCTTTACCGCTGGAGGTCGAGACCAGCGCGGACCGTCCGCTCGCGGCGCCTCGACGAGCCTGCCTCGGGGGACGCGCCTTGCGCCTGAAGACCATCCTTTTCTCCGCCGCCGCCATCGTCGCGACGCCTTGCCTGGCCTTGGCCCAAGGGGGCGTTCAGACGGCCGCCCCGGCCCCCGCCCAGGGCGGTCCGGCCGCTGCGCCGAAAGCCGCGCCCGCCGCCGTGGAAGGCGTCACCGTCACCGGCGACGGCGCCGCCATGCGCAGCTCGATCGACCGCCGCAGCTACAGCGTCTCCAACGACCTGTCGGCCCGCACCGGCTCGATCGCCGACGCCCTGCGCAACATCCCCTCGGTCGAGGTCGACGTGCAGGGCAATGTCAGCCTGCGCGGCGACAGCAACGTCACCATCCTGATCGACGGCAAGCCTTCGGGCATGTTCAACGGCGACGGCCGCGGCGACGCCCTGCAGGCCATGCCCGCCGACCAGATCGACCGCGTCGAGGTGATGACCAACCCCTCGGCCGCCTTCCGTCCGGACGGCACGGCCGGGATCATCAACCTGGTGACCAAGCAGACCCGCAAGCCCGGCGCCACCGGCACGCTGCGCGCCAACGCCAGCACCGACGGCCGCTACAACGGCGGCGTCAGCGGCAATTACGTCAACGGCAAGCTGACCCTGTCGGGCGACGCCGGCTTCCGCCACGAACAGCAGAAGGCCTGGCAGACCATCGACCGCACCACGGCGGCGGGGACCAGCAGCCAGGACGGCGTCTTCGAGAACGAGGGCGACATGGTCAACCTGCGCGGCGGGATCGACTACGACCTGACCCCGAAGGACCGCCTGAGCGGCGAGGTCCGCTATCGCCGGATGAAGTTCGACACCACCGGCGACGAGACCTACGAGACCACCGGCGCCTTCCCCGACTACACGCGCGCCACCGACGCGGCGATGAAGCGCGACAACAAGGCCGTCAGCGCCGACTGGCGTCACCAGTTCAAGGGCTCCGAGCACCAGCTGACGGCGCACCTGGAGTACGAGCAGACCGACTTCTCGCGCAATTCCACGGCGTTCACCGACTACAGCGCGGGCGCCGACGCCTATGAGCTGTTCGGCTTCGGGGCCGACCAGGAGCGGACGAACTTCAAGACCGACTATGCCCGACCCAATGTCGGCGGCGGCACGCTGAAGACCGGTCTCGACTTCGAGTGGGTCAAGAACGACTACGACAACCACGGCTCCACCGGCACGTCGTGGGACGCCCAGACGGTCGACCCGGCCCGCACCAACCGCTTCCTGTTCGACCAGGACGTCTATGCCGGCTACGTCACCTACGAGAAGGCGTTCGGCGACTTCACCGCCCAGGGCGGCCTGCGCGCCGAGCAGGTGCAGATCAACGGCAACCAGGTGACCGGCGGCCAGACCTTCGAGAACGACTACTTCAAGGTCTATCCCAGCCTGCACCTGGGCTACACGGTCAACGAGAACAACACCTTCAAGGGCAGCTACAGCCGCCGCGTCCAGCGCCCGCAGGTGCAGGACCTGAACCCCTATCGCGTCTACCAGGACCCGCAGAACTACCGGGCGGGCAACCCGTACCTGAAGCCGCAGGTCACCGACTCGTTCGAACTTGGCTGGCAGTACCGCAAGGGCCCGGCCTACTACCTGGCCACGGCCTACTACCGCAGCAGCGAGGGCGTGGTCACCGACGTGGTGCGCGACCTGGGCGACGGCGTGCTGCTGACCACGCGCGAGAACCTCAACAAGAGCCGCAACGGCGGCCTGGAGCTGGTGGCCAACGGCCGCCTGACGCCCAAGATCACCTACAACGTCAGCGCCAACGCCTTCTGGAACGAGATCGACGCCGGCAACCTGGGCTTCTCGGGCACGCGCTCGGCCACGACGCTGTCTGGCCGCGCCAACCTGAACTGGCAGGCGACCCCGAAGGACTTCTTCCAGATCAACGCCTTCACCTCCGGCAAGCGCCTGACCCCGCAGGGCCACCGCGAGCCGTTCCAGATGGTCAATCTGGGCTATCGCCGGAAGGTCAACGACAAGCTGTCGTTCGTCGTGACCGTGCAGGACGCCCTGGACAGCTTCGAGGACAAGGCTGTCACCGACACGCCGACCCTGAAGGACGTCACCCTGCGCACGGCCAATGTGCGGGCGATCTTCTTCGGCTTCACCTGGAACTTCGGCGGCGGCAAGCCGCGACCCGAGCAGTTCGACTTCGGCTCGGGCGCGGTCGGGGGCTGAGCCGCATTGCGCGGTCCTCGCCCTTCGACAAGCTCAGGGTGAGGACCATTTTCCAGGCCGTGCAGTAGAAAGCCTCATCCTGAGCCTGTCGAAGGACGAGGTTTTCGTTCTCGCCCTACAGCCAGCCCACCTTCTTGAAGCGCCGGTAGAGCAGGGCGCAGACCACGGCGATGACGCCCAGGACCAGCGGATAGCCGAAGGTCCATTTCAGTTCCGGCATATGCTCGAAGTTCATGCCGTAGACGCCGGCGACGGCGGTGGGCACGGCCAGCATGGCGGCCCAGGCGGCCAGCTGGCGGGTGATGACGCCCTGGCGCTGCTGCTCCAGCAGCGAACTGACCTCGAACACGGAATTGAGCACTTCGCCCAGGCCCGCGATCAAGAGGTCCACCCGCGCGACGTGATCGCGAATGTCGCGGAAATAGGGCTTCACCTCGGGGTCGATGCAGGGCGTCTCGTGATGCTCGAGATAGCCGGCGACCTGGGCCATGGGCCCCAGCAGCCGCAGGAACTTGGTCAGCTCGCGGCGCAGGGTGAACAGGCGCGTGATCTCGGCCCGGCTGAGGAAGGCGTCCAGCGCCCGCCGCTCCATCTCGGCCAGTTCGTCCTCGATGGCGTCGACCACGGGCAGGTAGCCGTCGACGATGAAGTCGAGCACGGCGTGCAGCACATAGTCGCCGCCGTGGGCCAGCAGGGCGGGCATCGCCTCCAGGTGCGCGCGCAGCTCCAGGTGGGCGCGGGCCGAGCCGTGGCGCACGCTGATCAGGAAGTGCGGGCCCACGAAGATGTCGGTCTCGCCGAAGACGATGCGGCTCTCGACCATCTGGGCGGTCTTGGCGACCACGAACAGCTGGTTTCCGTAGATGTCGACCTTGGGCATCTGCCGCGCGTGCAGGGCGTCCTCGACGGCCAGCGGGTGCAGGTCGAAGCGCTCCTGCAGGATGCGCAGTTCGTCCTCGCGCGGATCCACCAGCCCGATCCACACGAACTCGCCGTCACGCGGCGCCAGGCTGCCCGGATCATCGAGCCGGATCTCCCGGACCCGCTTTCCGTCGACATAGGCGTAGGCGGCGACGACGCTCATGAGGGCTCCTGCGTTGCAGGTTCGCAGATGGCGTGAACGGCGCGCGGGGGCAAGGGCCAGATCCTCGCCCTGAAGGGGGAGGTTCCTTATGGCCTGGCCCTAGATACGTTCCAGAGTCACTAGCACCAGGTCGTTCTGGCGCAGGGCGAAGTCGAGGCTCGCCACGCCGTCCTTGCCGACGGTGATGGTGCGGTCGATCTCCGGCTTGTCGGCGGTCAGGGCCTGCAGCTTGCCGATCTGATCCGGCGTCAGGCTCTTGGGCATGCCCAGTTCGATATAGGCGGTGTAGGCGTCGTTGGCGCGGAAGCCGGTGCGCTGGGTGCGCAGGCGGTAGCGGCCGGGCTTGAGGCCCGCGACGCTCAGCGCCGCGCCGGACGCCTGCGCGGCGGGCTGCACCTTGGTGAAGTAGGAGCGGTTGCTGGTCGGCTGCACCGGCTGGCTGAAATCCCAGACCAGGGCGGCGACCTTGCCGCCGTCCATCGAGGCCAGGACGCTATTGTCCGTGGACGGAACCTCCTTGCCGCGCAGGGCCGCCAGATACTTGTAGGCGAACCACGACGGCTTGCGGATCCCCTCGGGGGTCATCAGGCCAAAGCCGCCCTGGAACGGCGCGGTCGGCGGGCCGGGCTCTTCGAACAGGTCGCTGTAGGTCCAGTAGCTCATGCCCTGGACGATGCCTTTGACGCCCTTCAGCTTGGCCAGGATGTAGGCGGCGCTGTGATAGCTGTCGTGCACCGGGTCGCGCGGCGTGTAGCTGGTGCTCCATTCGGTGAAGTAGAGCGGCAGGCCGGGGAAGGCCGAGGCCTCGATCTCGGCCCTGACCTTGCGCACGTCGCCGATCACGGCGTCGGGATTGGCCGACAGCTTGGTGTCGTCCTTGCCGTTCTCGTCGAGGAAGCCGCCCTCGACGCCGTAGGTGTGGGTGGTGACGAAGTCGACCGCCGCATTGTTGGCCTTGCAGTAGGCCAGGAACTCCGGAACCCAGGCCGCGCCGGCCGTCGACGGGCCGCCGACGCGCAGGGTGGGGTCGATCGCCTTGATGGTCTTGGCGGTCAGGGCGTAGAGGTCGAAATAGACCTTCTGGTCGGCCTTCTCCCAGAAGCCGTCGAGATTGGGCTCGTTCCAGACCTCGAAGAACCAGGTGCGCACCTCGGCCTCGCCGTAGCGCTTGCGCAGGTGCGTCACGAAGGCGTCGATCAGGTGCGCCCAGGGCTCGAACTGCGGGTGCGAGGTGTTGCCCTTCCACCAGAAGATCGTCAGGTCGGACGTCTTCATCGCCTCGGGCGTGAAGCCCAGTTCGATGAAGGGCTTCAGGCCCATGGCCAGCAGACGGTCGTAGAGCTGGTCGATCTTGGTCCAGTCGTAGGTGATCGTCCCGTCCGCGCCCTTCTTCACCGTGCCCAGCACGTCGTGGAAGATGGCGTGGAAGCGGATGTAGCGGAACTTCAGCTCGTCGGACGCCGTCTGCAGCTGGGCCAGGCTGTCCTCGCGCAGCAGGGTGCCGGGGTAGTCCGAGCCGATCGACAGGTCGAAGAAGCGGTCGACGGGCTGGGTAGCCTTGGCGACGTCCAGGGCGATGACGCGCTTTTGGTCGGCGGCGAAGGCGGGCAAGGCAGGCAGCGCTGTCAGGCTGGCGATCGTGGCCATCAGTCGGCGGCGCGAGAACATGGGCGTCTTCCTTCCTTTTCGACCAATTCAGTTCGTCATCCCGGCCGCAGCGAAGCGTAGAGCCGGGACCCAGGGGGAGCCGCAGTGCGCCGGCCCCTGGGTCCCGGATAAGCCCTTCGGGCTTTCCGGGATGACGGGTGTTGTTTGGCTAGTGGTTATGCCGCGGCAGCTTCGACGCCAGGTCCTGGTACTTCACCGCGAACTCCAGCACGCCGCCGGTGTCGAGCTGGCTGGCGTGGGCGCGGTAGATTTCCTGCCAGGGGGTCATGGTCGCCGGCACGGCCGGGATGCCCTCCTTGCGGCGCTCGGCGATCACGGCCTCGTCCACCAGGGCGTCGCAGCGGCCGGTGTTGATGTCGATGCGGATCACGTCGCCGGTGCGCAGCCACGACAGGCCTCCGCCCACCGCGCTCTCGGGCGAGGCGTTGAGGATCGAGGGGCTGTCGGCGGTGCCCGACTGGCGGCCGTCGCCCAGGGTGGGCAGGCTCATGATCCCCTTCTTCAAGAGGTGATCCGGCGGCTGCATGTTGACCACCTCGGCCGAGCCGGGCCAGCCGATCGGACCCGCGCCGCGGATCACCAGGATGCAGCTCTCGTCGATGTTCAGGGCCGGGTCGTTGATGCGGGCGTGATAGTCGTCCGACCCGTCGAAGACGATGGCGCGGGCCTCGAACACGCCTTCCCGGCCGGGCTTCGACAGATAGCGCTCGCGGAAGTCGGCGCCGATGACGCTGGCCTTCATGATCGCGAAGTCGAACAGGTTGCCGCGCAAAACGAGGAAACCCGCCTTTTCGGCCAGGGGCTCGGCATAGGGGAAGATCACCTCGCGGTCGGACGTTTCACGGCCCTGCAGGTTCTCGCCCATGGTCTTGCCGGTGACGGTCAGCACGTCGCCGTGCAGGCGGCCCTGTTGCAGCAGCTCCCACAGCACCGCCGGCGCGCCGCCGGCCCGGTGGAAGCGCTCGCCCAGATACTTGCCGGCCGGCTGCATGTTGACGATCAGCGGGATGTCGTAGGCCGCGCGCCAGTCGTCGGCGGTGATTTCGAGCCCCGCATGCCGCGCCATGGCGGCGATGTGCGGCTGGGCGTTGGTCGAGCCGCCGGCCGCCGCCACCAGGGCGATGGCGTTCTCGAAGGCCTTCCTGGTCAGGATGTCGAGCGGTTTGACGTCCTCATAGGCCAGGTCGACGATCCGCTGGCCGGTGCGATAGGCCATCTGGCCGCGCTCGCGGTAAGGGGCGGGGATCGCCGCGCAGCCGGTCAGCGACAGGCCCAGCGCCTCGGCCACGGCGTTCATGGTCGAGGCCGTGCCCATGGTGTTGCAGTGGCCGGCCGAAGGGGCCGACGAGGCCGCGCGCTCGATGAACTCGTTCTCGTCGATCTCGCCGGCCGCCAGCTTGCGGCGCGAACGCCAGATCACCGTGCCCGAACCGACCAGTTCGCCCTCGTGCCAGCCGTCCAGCATCGGACCGCCGGAAAGCACGATAGCCGGGATGTTGACCGTGGTGGCGGCCATGATGCCGGCCGGGGTGGTCTTATCGCAGCCGGTGGTCAGCACCACGGCGTCGATCGGATAGCCGTGCAGGGTCTCCACCAGGCCCAGGTACGACAGGTTCCGGTCCAGCGCCGCCGTCGGGCGACGGCAGTTCTCGAAGATCGGGTGGACCGGGAACTCCATCGGAATCCCGCCGGCGTCACGAATGCCGTCGCGCACCCGCGCCACCAGATCGAGGTGGATGCGGTTGCACGGCGAGATGTCGCTGCCGGTCTGGGCGATGCCGATGATCGGCTTGCCGCTGCGCAGCTCTTCGGGGGTGATCCCGTAGTTCATGAAGCGCTCCAGATAGAGCGCGGTCATGTCGATGTGGTCGGGGTTGTCGAACCAGTCGCGCGAGCGGAAGCGGCGCGGCGTTCTGTTAGCGGAGGTCAAGGCGCACCTCGTATTGGGGCTGTCCGGCGACGTCGACGGACAGGGCGAACAGGCCCCCGCACAGCGGGACGGCGGCGAGCTGCTCGTCGCTCAGGCCTTTGCGGGCGGTGGTGAAGTAGAGGGTCTTCAGGTCCGGTCCGCCAAAACACGGCTTGGTGACGTTGATGGCCGGCAGCTCGACGCGCTGGACGATCTCGCCCGCCGGCGACAGGCGGATCGCGCCGCGACCGCCCCACAGGGCCGTCCAGACGAAGCCCTCGGCGTCGACTACCGAGCCGTCGGGCCAGGCGTCTTCGATCATCAGGCGGAAGAACTCGCGCTTGTTCGAAAGCCCGCCTTCGGGCGTGATGTCGAAGGCCCAGATCACCTTTCCGAGGGTGTCGGTGTGATAGAACGTCTTGCCGTCGGGCGAGACGGCCGGGCCGTTGGTGATGCAGATCCCGGTGTCATGCTTGGTCAGCGAGCCGTCGGCCTCGAGCCGGTAGAGCGCGCCGCTGTCGGCCTCTTCGGCGTCGTGCATGGTGCCGAACCACAGGCGGCCCTGCGCGTCGACCGTGGAGTCGTTGGGGCGGTTGTCGAGGCTCGCGTCCTCGATCTCGGAAATGAAGGTGAAGCCGAGCTCCGGCGTGAAGTGGTGCAGGCCGCTCTTCAGGCCCGCGACGAAGCCGCCGCCGACGCGCGGCGCGACGAAGGTCACCTGGTCGGGCGCGTCCCAGCTGGCGGTCTCGCCGGTGGCGGGGGTGTAGCGGTGGACGCGATGGCCCTTGATGTCGACGAACCAGACGGCGTCGCCATGCCAGATCGGCCCTTCGCCGAGCGTGGCCTTCAGGTCCCAGACGCAGGTGGGGGCAGTCATAGCGCTTCGTTTCCTCCTACGGCGCAGGACCCCCTCAGTCGCTCCGCGACAGCTCCCCCAGAGGGGGAGCATCTGAGGCCGTAGATCCTCCCCCTCTGGGGGAGGTGGCCCGGAGG
>CBINOL010000039.1:0-37453 GCA_966252285.1 uncultured Caulobacter sp. | reverse complement strand
ACATAGCCCGTGCCAATCATCGCTACGCGCATGTCATCCCCTGCTCAATAAGAGCCCCGCCCAACCGGCGGTACAAAAACACCGAGTGATTTTAATTCGACATTCCTTGTCGAAGCGCAATCACCAACTGATGACTATTCAAAAGAAATTTTTATGTGGCCAAAGTTTGTGCCTTGCGACGACATCGGCACCGAAAGACGCAACCAACCGTCCGCGATCGGAACGCCCTGCAAACTTAGCCATAAGGGGCATTAATCACCTTGATGACAAAAAGAGCACGGTTCGGGCAAGAATTATACTTACCTTGACCGTAGAGCCTGCGCTCTATGCGCAAAGTGCCGCCGGACTTATCAAACACGCATTCGAAGCGCCCACCGAACATGCTTAACAGGCCCATCCCATGAGCCCCCTCGCCGCCTATCTGAGCGACTTGAAGCGCTCCCGCTTCTTCCTGCCGGGGGTGGGATTGGGCGCGTTGCTGGGGTTTGGCCTGTCGGCCGCGTGGTTCCAGAGCACCCTGCCCCAGTGGCGGCCGACGGGCAGCGCCGCGGCCCGCACCGCCGTCAGGCTGGAGACCGCCCCCGGCGCGCCGATCGTCCTGAAACGCGGCGCGGTGATCGTCTGCGAGGGCGACAGCCTGACCTACGGCTTCAAGCGCTGGGGAGAATCGATTCCCGGCATCAACGGCTCGCCCTCGCCGCGCAGCCCCACGCCCTATCCGGAGACCCTGCGCGGGCTGCTGGACGGCAAGGTCACGGTGGTCAATCACGGCAAGCCCGGCGACCAGACGCTGGACGGCCTTACCCGCTGGGCCCGCGCGCCCACCGGCGACCTGACCATCATCATGTACGGCGCCAACGACGCCAAGGTGCGCGGCAAGCCCGGGGCCCTGGACGTCAAGGTCTACGCCAGCCTGCTGGAAGCCCTGGTCCGCCGGCGGCTCGACGACGGCGGCCAGGTCATCGTGCTGCTGCCCCCGCCGGCCTCGGCGCGCGACACCCAACCCCGACTCGACCCGTTCCGCGAGGCCGCCGCCCAGGTCGCCGCCCGCACAGGGGTCAAGGCCGTGGACGCCGCCGCGGCCCTGGCCGGGATCGGCGCGCCGCTGCAGTACGACGGCCTGCACCTGAACGACCAGGCCAACCTGGCCATCGCCCGCGCCCTGGCCCAGCACATCCGCGTCGAATAGCCCCGCCCGCCGGCCCGCGATGCATCCTGAGGATGCTTGCGCAGCGACAGGCGCGGACCCAGTCTCGCACGGCGAAGCTGGACGTTTTGCGATGGATGCCCTGCCGACGCCGCTTCACGCGTCCGACGGCGCCGGCCGCCTGCAGAGGCTGAACCGGCGGTTGGAACGGCTGCGCGAACTGGCCGAGATCCAGGCCCTGCTGGCCGGCGCCGAGGTGGACGGCGAAGCCTTCATGCAGATCGTCGTCGACCGCGTGCAGCACCTGCTGGGCGGCCACGGCGCGGTCGTCGAACTGGCCGACGGCGAGGACATGGTCTACCGCGCGGTCAGCGCCGGCTCCGAGGCGCACCTTGGCCTGCGCATCCCGCGCGCCGGCAGCCTGTCGGGCCTGTGCGTCGAGCAGGCCCGCATCCTGGTCTGCGAGGACAGCGAGCACGACGAGCGGGTCGATCGCGAGGCCTGTCGCAAGGTCGGCCTGCGCTCGATGCTGTGCGCGCCGCTGTTCGACGGCGACCACGCCATCGGCGTGCTCAAGGCCATGGCCGGCGAGACCCGCGCCTTCGGCTACGAAGACGTCGAGCTGCTGCGCCACATGAGCCAGACCCTGGGCGCGGCGATCGCCAAGCGCGCCAGCTTCGGCGCCCTGCGCCGGCTGCTGCAGGAGCGCACCGCCGCCTTCGAGCGCGTGGAGCGGCGCAATCACAAGCTGGCCCTGCTGACCGAGCAGCTGCGCGAGGCCAAGGCCGAGGCCGAAGCCGCCAACCGCGCCAAGTCCGATTTCCTGGCGGCCATGAGCCACGAGCTGCGCACGCCGCTGAACGGGCTGGTCGGCTTTTCCGAAATGCTGGCCCGCGACGACCTGGCCCCGGAACGGCGCGCGGCCTATCGCGACTTCGTCCACGACGCCGCCCGCTCGCTGCTGACCATCGTCGACGACATCCTCGACCTGTCGCGGGTGGAGGCCGGCAAGCTCGACCTGCACGCCGGCGAGGTCGATCCGGCCCGCCTGGTGGAAAGCTGCGTGGCCATGGTCGGCCCGCAGGCGCAGGCCAAGGGGCTGGCGGTGACCACCAAGGTCGCGGACGGGGCGGACCGCAGGATCGTCGGCGACGCCAACCGCCTGCGCCAAGTGCTGCTGAATCTGCTGAACAACGCTGTGAAGTTCACCGGCGCCGGCGGCGTGTCGGTGACGCTGGAGCCCGCCGGCCCGCTGGACGCGCCGGCCTTGCGCTTCTCGGTGGCCGACACCGGCATGGGCGTGGCCGCCGAGGCTCGCGGGCGCCTGTTCCAGGCCTTCGCCCAGGCCGACGCCTCGATCCATCCGCGCTATGGCGGCACGGGTCTTGGCCTGGCGATCTGCAAGCGGCTGGTCGAGGCCATGGGCGGGACGATCGGCTTCGACAGCGTCGAGGGCGAAGGCTCGACCTTCCGCTTCGAGATCCCCGCGACGCCCGCCGATCCCGAAGCGGCGCCCGAGCGCGCGGCGGACGAGACGCCTCCCCTACGCGTCCTGGTGGTCGACGACACCCGCGTGAACCGCGCCCTGGCCGAGGCGGTGCTGAGTTCGGCGGGACACCTGGTGACCGGCGTCGGCGACGGCGCCGCCGGCGTGGCGGCGGTGTGCGACGGCGCCTTCGACGTGGTGCTGATGGACGTGCGCATGCCGGGCATGGACGGCCTCGCCGCCACCCGGGCGATCCGCGCCCTGCCGCCGCCCGCCGGCGCCGTGCCGATCCTGGCCCTCACCGCCAACGCCCTGCCGTCGGAAATCGCAGCCTGCCTCGCCGCCGGCATGGACGGCCACGTGGCCAAGCCGATCGACATCGCCGCCCTGCTGGCGAGGGTCGGCGAGGCGGCGGCGGGCCGGCGGGGTGAGCGATAAGCGCCCGGCATGCGTTCCAGAGCCGCAGACCTCCGTCGCCGTCGACGATCCGCCGAAAGCAGGCAATCCCAGCAACGACCAAGGGTGGTGAGCAGACGCCAGCATGCCTAGACTGAGCACATGCCAAGCAAGCCGTTTTCCGCTGAGGATCGAGACCGCTTTCTACGCGCGCTGGAGATCTGGACGCACGGAGGCGATCTCGTTGAGCACTGCGACGTCTGCCGGAGTCATGTCCGCTTCAGAGCCGTCAATGACGCGACGACGGCTCACGAATGCGATTGCGGAAAGTTCAACGGCGTACTGCGCGGCCTGTAACGCCAGCTTCCGCTCAGGATGGGCGGCGCACGCTAGGCGTGCGCATGGCTTTGTCATAGATGGTCCATGCCTCGTCCACTCTTGATTGTTCAAAGTAGCCCGACGAAACAGACGGCCCTCGACATGGCGGCCGTCGCGCGTGCGCGCGAGATCGACATCCAGGACATATCGTTCGATCGGCAGGAGCCCCAGCCACCGGCGTTGGATAGGCATTACCCAGTGCTCGTCTACGGTTCTGTGGGCTTGCTCCACATCTGGGCCGCCAAGTATCCGGAAATCCAGAAATGGATCTGGTGGGAAGGCGAAGCCTTCAACCCCACCACTTGGGCCGATCGTTATGGGGATCTGTATCTCAACGCGGCTGGACGAATTGAAACGATCGCCAGTTTCGTATCCAGGGCCGAATATGCATCTGGCTCATGGCACGTTCGACCACTGGTGAGCGACAAGCGACCGCCAGGCAAACTTTATACTCAGGCCGAACTCGCGATTCTGAACCTGCCCCAAGACATTGGGCTTTGGGTCAGCGCGCCCACTGAAATCATCGATGAAGTGCGCGTCTGGTTCGTAGGAGGCGCGGCCGTAGCGGCTTCGCAATATCGAGAGGCAGGCCGCCTGACCGCCAAGGTCGATACGGCGGCCACACGGTCGGCGCTCGAGGCGGCTTCGCGGCTGGCTTCCCAATATCTCCCGTTGGACCATTGCGTGATGGACTTGGCCAATGACCGCGACGGAAGCTGGCGGGTCGTGGAATTCAATACGCTCAACGGCGCCGGCTTCTACGCCGCAGATCCCGCCTTGGTGCTCGACGCCTATCTGAGCCACTATCTGGACAAGGCTCCGATCTAGCCGACAGGTCCGCAGAAGGGCGGCAGCCTAAGGAAACGCGCCTCAGTCCCCGATGAAGCGGTACCCGACCCCCGGCTCGGTCAGCAGGATCTTCGGGTGGGCCGGGTCGGCCTCGAGCTTCTGGCGCAGCTGGCCGACGAACACCCGCAGGTACTGGGTGTCGTGCATGTGGGCGGGGCCCCAGACCGAGGTCAGCAGTTCCTTGTGGGTCAGCACCTTGCCGCGTCCCATGGCGAGCCTCGCCAGCACCTCGTATTCGCGCGGCGAGATCTTCACCACCGCGCCGTCGCGGGTGACCAGGCGCTTTTCGAGATCCAGCTCGACCGCCCCCGCCCGGATCGGGCCGACCGGCGCCTGGGTGGCCGCCTTCTGGCGCAGGGCCACGCGCAGCCGGGCCAGCAGTTCGCCCACCCCGAACGGCTTTTCCACGTAGTCGTTGGCGCCCCGGTCCAGGGCCTCGATCTTCTCGATCTCGCGGTCGCGGGCCGACAGGATCAGGATCGGGCCGTCGTAGAAGGCCCGGGCCTTCTCCAGCACCTCTTTGCCGTCCATGTCGGGCAGGCCAAGGTCGAGCACGACGGCGTCGGGCGACCACAGGGCGATGCCGCGCAGGCCCTCCTGGCCGCCGTCGGCGCGCAGCGGGTCGTAGCCGGCAGCGTCGAGCGCGGGGCCGAGGAACCGGTGGATCTGCGGCTCGTCGTCGATGACCAGGATGCGGGGGCGAAGCGCGCTCATTGGCTCGTCATAGCAGATGGTGCGGGGTGGCGACGCCCTTGGGCAGGCTGATCAGCATCCGCGTGCCCTTGCCGTCGTGGATCGGGCTGGCGGCGGCGATGCGCCCGCCCATGGCCTCGACGAAGCCCTTGGCGATGGCCAGGCCCAGCCCCACCCCCTGGCTGGCGTTCGGCGAGCGATCGCTTGGGTCCTGAAGGCGACGGAACTTCTCGAACACCCGCTCCAGGTCGGCGGGCGGGATGCCCCGCCCCTCGTCCTCGATGCTGATCACCACGTGGGCGCGGTCCTCGTAGGCGGCGACCTCGATCCGCGCGCCCGGCGGGCTGTAGGCGATGGCGTTCTCCAGGATGTTGACCGCCACCTGCTCCAGCAGGCTGGGGTCGGCCTGGACGAGGCTGAGCGTCTCGGGGAAGTCGCGCACCAACACCCGCCCCTCGAGGCGGCGGGTCACCCGGTCGCAGGCGGCGGCCAGCACGTCGCGCACGTCGATCCAATCAGTGCGCAGCTTCAGGCCCCCGCCCTCGATGCGAGTCATGTCCAGGAGGTTGGCGACATAGCCGTTGAGGCGCTCGGCCTCTTCCTTGACGCCCATCGCCAGGTCGAGCCGGGCTGGCGCCGAGAGCTTGTCGCCGTAGTCGATCAGGGTGGTGGCCGCGCCCAGCACGGTGGTCAGGGGCGTACGCAGGTCGTGGCTGATGGAGTTCAGCAGTGCGTTGCGGAAACGGTCGGAACGGCGCAGGGCCTCGGCCTCGACCGCCCCGGCGGCCAGCTCGGCCCGCTGCAAGGCGACCGCGCCCTGGTCGAGCAGGGCCAGCAGCAGGCGCTCCTCGTCGGATCCCGAGGCCAGGGCGCCGGCCTCGATCCCGGCCACGCCGGCGCGGGCGCCCAGCCCTTCCAGCGGCCAGAAGGTCCAGGCGGCCTGCGGTAGGGTGCCGGTGCCGGCGCCGGCCGGCTCGCCCTTCTCCCAGGCCCAGCGGGCGGCGGCCATCGGGCCGGTTCCCAGCTCCACCAGATCAGGGGCGCCCGCGACGGCGACCAGTTCGCCGCCCTCCGGCAGGAACACCACCGCCCGCGCGCCGGAAGCGGCGGCGGCCTGCTCGGCCAGGGCCTGGGCGACGGCGGTCTTGCCCGAGGCGGCCGACAGGGTGCGGCTGGCGGCCAGCAGGCTGGTCACGCTGGCCGCGCGCCGCTGCGAGCCCATGGCCTGGTCGCGCACCCGCCCCGCCAGTCCGCCCGTGGCCAGGGCCACGGCCCAGAACACGATCAGGGTCAGCACGTCGGTGGGCGAGCCGATGGCCAGGCTGTAGCGCGGGGCCAGGAAGAAGTAGTTGTAGATCAGGAAGGCCGCCGTCGCCGCCGCCAGGGCCGGGCGCAGGCCATGCATGACCCCCGCCGCCAGCACGGCGGCCAGGTAGATCATCCCCAGCTCCACCCGGTCGAAGGCGGTGTCCAGCGCCCAGGCCACCAGGCTGGCGGCCGCCACGAAGCCGCCGCCGGTCAGGTAGGCCGGCCAGTCGAAACGGCGCGGCCGGGGCGCTGGCGGTTCGACCGTGCCCTCCCCGCCCGCGCCGGTGACCACGTGGATCGCCTGCCCCCTCGCCTCGCGCAGCAGGGCCGCGGCTAGCGAGCGGCCGGTCAGCTCTCGCCAGCGCGAGTCCCTGGACTTGCCCCCCAATCGGCCGATGACGATCTGGGTGACGTTGTTGCGCCGGGCCCAGGCCATGACGGTGGCCACGACGTCGGTTCCGGTCAGCACGACGGTCGAGCCGCCCAGTTGTTCGGCCAGTTTCAGCGCCTCGCGGGTGCGGGCGGCGGCGGCCTCCGGCGGCGGCGGACGGTCGGGACGCTCGACATGGGCCACGGTCCACGGCGCGTCCATCATCATGTCCGACAGCCGCCGGCCCGCGCGCACCAGACCGGCCGCCATGCCGTCGCCGCCGGCCAGGACGAGGATCCGCTCGCCCGCCGCCCACGGCCCCTCGACGCCCTTCTCGCGCATGGCCGCGACCAGCTGGTCGTCGACCGTCTGGGCCGCGCGGCGCAGGGCCAGTTCGCGCAGGGCCGTGAGGTTCTCGACCTTGAAGAAGTTCTCCGAGGCCAGCCGCGCGGTCTCGGGCACATAGACCTTGCCCGCCGCCATCCGCTCGCGCAGTTCGTCGGGGGTGATGTCGATCAGCTCGATGTCGTCGGCGCGGGCGAGCGCGCTGTCGGGCACCGTCTCGCGCTGGCGGGCGCCGGTTATGCGCAAAACGACGTCGACCAGGCTCTCCAGGTGCTGGACGTTCAGCGTGGTCCAGACGTCGATGCCGGCCGCCAGGATCTCCTCGACGTCCTGCCAGCGCTTGGGATGGCGCGAGCCGGGCGCGTTGGAGTGGGCGTATTCGTCGACCAGCAGCAGTTTCGGGCGCCGCTCCAGCGCCGCGTCGAGGTCGAACTCCAGATAGCTGCGCCCCCGGCTCTCGACCGGACGGCGGGGCAGCACATCGAGGCCGCGCAGGAGGCTCTCGGTCTCGCGGCGGCCGTGGGTCTCGACCACGCCGACCAGCACGTCCTGGCCCTCGGCCTTGCGGCGGCGGGCCGCGCGCAGCATCTCGTAGGTCTTGCCCACGCCCGGCGCCATGCCCAGGAACACCTTGAGGCGCCCCCGGCGGGCCTTGTTGGCGGCCGCCAGAAGCGCCTCGGGGTCGGGGCGACCCCTTTCGGGGTATGAAGAGGGGTCGCCCGCCAACGGCTAGCCGACCATCGGGAAGCGCGCGTCGAGCGCCCGGTTGACGTCCAGCACATTGACCCGCGGCTGGCCGATGAAGCCCAGCAGCGGCGGCTTGATGGCCGCGTCGATCATGGCCAGCACCTCGCCGCGCGGCGCGTTGCGGGCGGTGGCGATGCGTCCGGCCTGCAGGCGGGCATAGGCCGGCGAGATGTCCGGATCCAGGCCCGAGCCGGACGTCGTGACCGCGTCGGCCGGAATGACCGCGCCGGGAAACTCGGCACGCAGCGCGTCGGCGTCGGTCTTCTCGCGCTCGATCAGCTTGTCGTTCAGCGGACCCATGTTCGAGCCGCTGGAGGCCGAAGCGTCATAGCCGTTCCCCGCCGCCGAAGGACGGCCGTGCAGGTAGCCCGGCTTGGCGAAGGCCTGGCCGATCAGTTCCGAGCCCACGACCTGGCCGTGGGCGTCGCGGACCAGCGAGCCGTTGGCCTGCGCCGGAAACGCGGCCTGGGCCACGCCGGTGATGGCCAGCGGATAGGCCAGGCCCAGGATGATAGTGAAGAGGCCCATCGAAACGAGGGCCGGGCGAAGGTGCGAGATCATGACCTTCCAGCTCCTTACCTAGAACCGCTTCGAGACGCCGACGTACAGTTGCGCGTCGGGGGTGTCGCGGTTCAATCCGAAATTGGCGCCGGCGTCCAGTTGCAGGGTCGGCGCGACGAGATAGGTGGCGGCGACGTCGGCCGAGACCTGGGTCACCGTGTCGGCGGGGTCGAAATTGGTGCTGGTCCACAGCTCGCCGACGAGGCTCAGCTTGTCGGTGACCGGACGGGCCAGGTTGACGACGTTGCTCACCGCCGCGTGGCGGCCGTCGCCGTCGGCGTCGAGCAGCAGATCCACCTGCGGTCCGAAGGTCAGGGTGGCCCCATCAAGCGCGATGCTGATCGGCACGGCCACGCCGCCCTCCACCTCGTCGTTGCCCAGGCCCTTGGCCGCCGTCGGGATCTTCACGTAGGGCAGCAGGGCGACGCTGACCTTGTCGCCGGAATGGACGCGGGTCTTGTACCGGATCCACACGTCGCCGACGCCGTCGGTCTTGTCGTCGACGCCCGGCCCCTTCACGCGGGCCTGCAGATACGGCGTCCAGGTCACCTGCAGGTCGCTGGTGTCGGAGAGGCCGTACTTCAGGGTCGTGGCGGCGACGGCGGTCGTCTCGGCCTTGATCCCGCCCGCCTTCACCTGGGTCCAGTTCACCCCGTCGGCCTCGACCTGCCAGGCGCCCTTGGGGACCGAGCAGGTGCTGTTGGCCTTGGTCGGGCGGTCGGTGCAGATCGGGGCCTCGTCGGCCCAGGCGGCGGTGGCGGCCAGGGTCGAGGCGGTGATCACGAGAAACGCGAACTTGCGCATTGGAACTTGTGTCTTTCGAGGAGGAGAAATCACTGGCCGCCGAGATTGGCCGCCAGGCAGACGATCCCGATCGCCACGAGGCCGAAGACCAGATCCCTGATGATCGAGCCCGGGGCGATCGGGGGTTTCATCAGGCCAGCCCCAGGGCGGAGACGACCATGTCGATGAGCTTGATGCCGACGAACGGGGCGACGAGGCCGCCGACGCCGTAGATCAGGAGGTTGCGCGACAGGAGCTTGCCGGCGCCGATGGCGCGGTACTTGACGCCCTTCAGGGCCAGCGGGATCAGGGCGACGATCACCAGGGCGTTGAAGATCACCGCCGACAGGATCGCGCTCTGGGGGCTGTGCAGGCCCATGATGTTCAGCCCGCCCAGCGCCGGCAGGGCGACCACGAACATCGCCGGGATGATGGCGAAGTACTTGGCCACGTCGTTGGCGATCGAGAAGGTCGTCAGCGCGCCGCGGGTGATCAGCATCTGCTTGCCCACCTCGACGATCTCGATGACCTTGGTCGGGTCGCTGTCGAGGTCGACCATGTTGCCGGCCTCGCGGGCGGCCTGGGCGCCGGTCTGCATGGCCACGCCGACATCGGCCTGGGCGAGCGCGGGCGCGTCGTTGGCGCCGTCGCCGCACATGGCCACCAGGCGACCCTTGGCCTGCTCGGCCCGGATCAGCCGCAGCTTGTCCTCAGGAGTCGCTTCGGCGAGGAAGTCGTCGACGCCGGCCTCGGAAGCGATGGCCGCGGCGGTCACCGGGTTGTCGCCGGTGATCATCACCGTGCGCAGGCCCATGCGGCGCAGGTCGGCGAACCTGGCCTTCACGCCCGGCTTGACCACGTCCTTCAGGTGGATGACGCCGACCAGGGCGCCGTCCTCGCTGACCGCCAGCGGCGTGCCGCCCGAGCGGGCGATACGATCCACGGCGGCCATCACCTCGGCCGGAATGCGCTTGGGATCGATGGCCAGGCTGCGATAGACCGCGTCCACCGCGCCCTTGCGCCACGAGCGGCCGTCGACATCCAGGCCCGACTGGCGCGTGGTGGCGCTGAACGGGATGGCGGTCGCGCCGGCCGGGGCTTCCAGGGCCAGGCCCTGCTGGCGGCCCAGCTCGACGATCGAGCGGCCTTCCGGCGTCTCGTCGGCCAGCGAGGCCATGACGGCGGCGCGCAGGGCCGCGTCGGGGCGCACGCCGGGGGCGGCGATCACCTCGGTGGCCATGCGGTTGCCGAAGGTGATGGTGCCGGTCTTGTCGAGCAGCAGAGTGTCGACGTCGCCGGCCGCTTCCACGGCGCGGCCCGAGGTGGCCAGCACATTGACCTTCAGCAGGCGGTCCATGCCGGCGATGCCGACGGCCGAGAGAAGCCCGCCGATGGTCGTGGGGATCAGGGTGATGAACAGCGCGCCCAGCACCAGCGGGTCGAGCACGACGCCCGAGAACTGCCCCAGACCCAGCAGGGTGACCACCGCGATCAGGAAGATCAGGGTCAGGCCGGCCAGCAGCACGGCGAGCGCGATCTCGTTCGGCGTCTTGCGACGGTCGGCGCCCTCGACCATGGCGATCATGCGGTCGAGGAAGGTCGAGCCCGGCGCGGCGGTGACCCGCACCTTGATCCAGTCGGAGACGACGGTGGTGCCGCCGGTCACGGCCGAGCGGTCGCCGCCGCTCTCGCGGATCACCGGCGCGCTTTCGCCGGTGATGGCGGCCTCGTTGACGCTGGCCATGCCCTCGACGATCTCGCCGTCGGTGGGGACCACGTCGCCGGCCTCGACCAGCACCAGCTCGCCGGGAACCAGCTTGTGGGCCGGGGTCGGGATGATCGTGCCGGCCTGCTCGTCGATGATCAGCTTGGCCTTGGTGGTGACGCGGGCGGCCCGCAGGCTGTCGGCGGCGGCCTTGCCGCGGCCCTCGGCCACGCTCTCGGCCAGGTTGGCGAAGAGCACGGTGGCCCAGAGCCACAGCGAGACCTGCACGGCGAAACCGGCCGACTGCTGGGCGGCGATGGCCGCGACGGCCGAGACCGTCGACAGCAGCGCCACGATCCAGGTCGCGAAGATCACCGGATTGCCGGTCAGCTTGCGCGGGTCGAGCTTGAGGAAGGCGTCCTTGGCCGCACGGGCCAGGATCGGCGTGGAGAGGCCGCCGGCGAGGCTGGCGGCTTTACGCCGTCCGCCCTCGCCCGCCTCGATGTCGTAGGTGGTCATTTCAAATCGCCTTTGCGATCAGCGCCAAAATCAGTGGTTCGCGGCGACGAAGGCGAGCGCCTGGAAGTGCTCGACGATCGGCCCCAGCGCCATGGCGGGGAAGAACTGCAGGCCGCCCAGGATCAGGATCACCCCGATCAGCAGGCCGACGAAAAGGCCGCCATGGGTCGGCATGGCGCCGGCCGTGGGGGCGAGCTTGGGCTTGGCCGCCAGGGCGCCGGCGATGGCCAGCACCGCGACGATGGGAGCAAACCGGCCAAACAGCATGGCCACGCCCAGGGTCGTGTTCCACCAGGGGGCGTTGGCGGTCAGGCCGCCGAAGGCCGAGCCGTTGTTGGCCGTGGTCGAGACGTAGGCGTAGAGGATCTCCGACAGGCCGTGGGGACCTGCGTGCATCAGGCCCTTCAAGGCTTCGGGCAGGATGGCGGCGATGGCGGCGAAGCCCAGCATGAACAGCGGGATCACCAGCACGGCCAGCATCGAGAACTGGATCTCGCGGGCCTCGATCTTCTTGCCCAGATACTCGGGCGTACGGCCCACCATCAGGCCGGCGACGAACACCGCCAAGAGGGCCATGACGACCATGATCGCCACGCCCGAGCCAATGCCGCCGGGCAGGATCTCGCCAAGCTGCATCAGGAACATGGTCACCCCGCCGCCCAGCGGCATTAGGCTGGAGTGCATGCCGTTGACCGAGCCGTTGGAGGCGCCGGTGGTCATGGCCGCCCAGGCGGCGGTCGAGGGCGCGCCGAAGCGGACCTCCTTGCCCTCCATGTTCACCGAGGCGTCGACGTGCGCCGCGACCTGGGCCGGGGGAGCTTGCGTCTCGGTGACGTAGATCGCGCCGGCGCCGGCGCTCAGCAGCACCGCGGCGGCGATGACCAGGGCGCGGACGTCCTTCTTGGCCAGCACGCTGCGGCCGAAGGCGAAGAAGGCCGCCCAGCCCAGCACGTTGATCGACACGGCCGTGATCAGGTTGGTCAGCGGCGTGGGGTTTTCGAACGGGTGGGCCGAGTTGACGTTGAAGATGCCGCCGCCATTGATGCCCAGCTGCTTGACGGCCAGTTGGCTGGCGGTGGCGAAGAGCGAGATCTTCTGCTCGCCGCCCTCCAGCGTATGAGCCGTCACGCCGGCGGCCAGGGTCTGGGGCACGCCCAGGGCCACGAGCACGACAGCCACGACCACGCACAGGGGCAGCAGCACCCACAGCGTGGTGCGGATCATGTCGCTCCAGAAGTTACCGACGTCCTCGCCCTTGTTGGCGATGAAGCCGCGCGCCAGGGCCGCGGCGATCGCCGCGCCGGTGGCGGCCGAGACGAAGTTCTGCACCGTCAGCACCAGCATCTGGCTGAGCGTCGACATGGTGGTCTCGCCGCCATAGCTCTGCCAGTTGGTGTTGGTCACGAAGCTGACGGCGGTGTTGAACGCCAGGTGCGGCGACAGGCCCGCGAAACCTTGCGGGTTCAGCGGCAGCACGCCCTGCAGGCGCAGCACGCCGTAGACCAGAAAGAAGCCGACGGCGTTGAACGCCAGCAGCGCGCCGGCATAGCCGATCCAGCTCTGGCCCTTGCGCGGGTCGATCCCGCCGGCCGCGTAGAAGAGCCGCTCGACCGGGGCCAGCACCGGGTCGAGCCAGGTGCGCTCGCCGTTCCAGACGCGCGACATGTAGACGCCCAGCGGCCAGCCGATACCGACCGCCAAACCAAGCGTCAGGGCGATCTCCGCCCATCCTTGCCAGTTCATTTTGAGGTTATCCGAGGATCGTCAGAAACGGTCCGGCCGCATCAGGGCCGTGACCATGTAGGCCGCGACGACGATCGCCCCGGCCCCCCACAGCGCGTTCACGAACAGGGTCATGCGCGCCTCAATGCGACGGCGAACAGGCCGAAGAGCACGAAAAGCCCTCCGCCCAGCGCCAGGAATGCGATGTCAGCCATGTCGGCCTCCTTCCGGTTTCGCGCGGAAGGGACCACGGCGCCGCGTAAGGGCTCCATTCGGGAGGCGTATGGGCGGCATAAGGGCCGCATAAAGATCGTCGAGCACCAGGCGATGCTGCAATGCAGCGCGAGAATAGGCGCTCAACCGCCGCCTGAAAGCTTGACCATTAACTTGGCCGCCAACCTTGTGAACAAGGCGCTTTCGTGACCAGGCGGAGGCTTTGCGAGGATTATCGCCGGCCCGAAACTTTGTCCTTGTTTGCAGTGCAAAATCGGGAAACGTTGGAAGCCTTCACACATCGAACGCGTTCTTGGGTCATGTCGCCGCTGTTCCCCACCTTGGTCATCCTGGCCCTGCTGGCGCTGCTGGCCTGGCCCAGCATCGAGCCCCACCTGCGCCGCCGCCTGCGCGGCCGCGGCAAGCGTCGCGGGTATTTCCGGGACTGACCCCGCCTCTTGCGGACAAAAAAAGCCCGCGGCTCCAGGAGCTGCGGGCTTTCCTTGTTTCCGGCTCGACCCGACCTCAGGTCGTCGGCGTCGCCGCGATCGGCAGCTGGATCGATGCGTCGGCGTCGATATAGGCCGGGACGCGCTGGCCGGCTTTGATCTCAACGTCCTTGCCGTGCTTGATCAGGCCGAGCGGCCCGAACAGCACGGTCAGCGTGACGGTGGTGCCATAGCGCGCATCGCCTTCCGCGCCCTTCTGGCCGCGCAGCTTGATCTTGGCCGGACCGGCTCGCAGGTACTCCAGGCGAATGTTCAGCTCGCCCGGCTTGCCCATCATGCCCTTCTTCTTGGCGTGGGTGACTTCGCCCGCGCCCTTCAGGCCGGCCGGCAGCACCGTGCCGTCAGGCAGGGTGACGGCCTCGGCCAGGCTGATGGTGAAGCGGTCGCCCGTCTTGGCCGTCTCCGACGACAGGCCGTCTTCGACCTGGATGGCCAGCTCGGTGCCTTCCGGCGCGACCACGGTCTTGGTCACGGCCGCCGCAGCGGCTTCAGCCTCCGGCGCGGCCGTCTGGGCCTGGACCGCCGGAGCGGCAAGCATCATCGCCGCCACGACGGCGGACATCCTCATCAGTTTCAAATCGATTCCCCACCGCGGGCCCCTCCCGCAAGTGGAGCTATACCGCCAAACTCGCGCCCGTAAACAACGTTCTACGAGCAGCGTTCAGCCCTACGACTCCAGCTCGATGTCCCAGTAGAGATAGTCGAGCCAGCTGGCGTGCAGGTGCCCGGGCGGGAACTTGCGGCCGCGGTCCTGGAGCTCGTGCATCGAGGGCCGGCGGGCGGTGTGGAAGGGATGCATACCCGCCTCGCGCGGGGTGCGCCCGCCCTTGGTGAGATTGCACGGCGCGCAGGCGGTGACGATGTTCTCCCAGGTGGTCCGGCCGCCGCGCGAGCGGGGGATCACGTGGTCGAAGGTCAGCTCGTCGGGCGAGCCGCAATACTGGCAGCTGAAGCTGTCGCGCAGGAACAGGTTGAAGCGGGTGAAGGCCGGCGGCCGCTCCTGCGGCACGTACTGCTTCAGCGACACCACGCTGGGCAGCTTCATCTCGAAGGATGGCGAATGCACCACGTGGTCGTAGGTCGAAACCACGTCGACGCGATCGAGAAACACCGCCTTGATCACCTCCTGCCAAGGCCAGAGGGACAGCGGATAATAGCTCAAGGGCCGATAGTCGGCGTTGAGCACCAGGGCCGGCATGCCGGACGGGGGACGGGTCAGGACCTGCATTCAGGACCTCCCGATCAAGGGGCCGAAAAGGTCCCTATGGGGCTGGTACGCGGTCGGACTGAAGACGGGCCTCCTTCCTACGCAAATCAGGGAATCGCCATTCATTCCCGGACGCACAGAAAGGATGATCCCAATCGGCGACAGAACCAAGACGAAGCTTGTGAAAGTTCAGTCTCGGGGCCGCAGATCGATCTCCCCGCGCCGGACGCCGCCGTAACAGGCCCAAAGAAGATGCGCCGCCACGCCGCGATAGGGCTTCCAGGCTTCGGCCCTAACATAGGCCGCCTTCTCGGTCGGTCGGGCGTCCTGGCCGTCGGCCCAGCGCATGGCCTCCTGCAGGGCGATGTCGCCGCCGGGGAAGACGTCGATGCGCCCCTCGCAGAACATCAGGAAGGTCTCGGCGGTCCACCGCCCGATCCCCTTGATGGCCACCAGGGCGGCGACGGCCTCTGCGTCCGGCATGGCCTTCAGGGCGTCGAAGTCGCAGGCGCCCGAAAGGTGCGCCCCGGCGATCTCGCGCAGGTAGCGCACCTTGGGCCGCGACAGGCCAAGCCCCTGCAGGGCCGGATCGTCCAGCGCCATGACCGCCCGCGGCGTCAGGTCCGGCAGGCCCGCCTGCACCCGCGCCCAGATGGCGGCGGCGGCGGCCACCGAGATCTGCTGCTCGACGATCATGCGGGCCAGGCCCGGAAAGCCGCCGGGCCGCAGACGCCATTCGAAGACGGGGGTCACCGCCTCGAGGCGGGCGAACATCGGATCGGCGGCGGCCAGGTGGGCGCGCGCGGCGGCGATCAGGTCGGGGGTCGGAGCGGAGGCGGAGATCACGCCGGCGAGGAAGCTCTCGCCGGGCTTCGAGGGCAACCCGAAACTTGCGGTTCCGCCGCGCGGTCAGCCGATGGCGACGATCTCGACCTCGCCGCCGGCCACCGTCGCGGTGTCGCCGACGCCCTTGCCCATCAAGGCGCGGGCCAGGGGCGAGACATAGGACACCGAGCCCTTGGAGGGGTCGGCCTCGTCCTCGCCGACGATGCGGAAGGTCTGGGTGCGGCCGTCCTCGCGGTCGAAGGTCACCGCGTCGCCGAACTGCACGCTGGTGCGGCCCTCGTCGCGCTCGACCAGCTGGGCGGTGGAGCGGCGGGCCGACCAGTAGCGCAGGTCGCGGGTGGCGCGGGCCATGGCGGTGCGGTCGTCGGCCACGCCGCCGGCGGCCTGGGCGGCGGCATAGGCGGCGCGGGCGGCGGCGAACTCGGCCTCGATCATCGCCAGACCCTCGGTCGTGACGAGATTGGGATGCTGCGAGATCGGGCGGTCGGGAAGGTCGGCGGCGAACGCTTCGGCGTCGCCTTCCTTGGTGAAGGCCACGCTCATCGGGGCGCTCGCGAAGAGGAAGTCGGAGGGATCATCGGACGGAAACCCGGCATGTCGCGGGTCGTTCCGCCAACCCGGCTATGGCCGAGCCAGAGGCCGAGATCAAGATTTGAGGAATCAGGATGGGGCGGCGCACCCCGGCGGCCGTCCCCGATCAGGTCGGGACGGCCGCATCGGACGTCTTCGTCCTTACAGCGCGATGGCCAGCACGGCGGCGGCGACGCCGACGGCGGCCACCAGGAAGTAACCGATGGCGACGCGGTCGAAGAGGCCTTCAAAGGCTTCGAAGCTACGGTTGGTCATGACACACATCCTTGCAGTTGGTGCGCGCCGACCCCCTCGGCCGGCGTGGCTCAGTGGCGGTCTCTTGATGGCCGATCCATCTGAACAACGCTTAGATAACATGGATCTTAGCGCCGTCAAGATATCTTGACGCTGTTTGGATGGATTTTCGCTACGTAAGGGATAGAGTGCGCCCCGATGACTCTCGCCCAGCCCGAAGCCCGCCCCTACCACCACGGCGATTTGAGCCGCGCCCTCGTCGAGGCCGCCCGCCGGATCCTGGAGACCGAAGGCCCCGCCGCCCTGTCGCTGCGGGCCGTGGCGCGCGAGGCCGGCGTCAGCCCGGCCGCGCCGTATCATCACTTCAAGGACAAGGGCCAACTGCTCGACGCGGTGGCCCACGAGGGCTGGGTGGCGCTCGACGCCGCCCTGATGAAGGCCCGCCAGGACAGCGACGACGACCGCCGCCGGATGACCAACCTGGGCGTGGCCTACGTGACCTTCGCCCGCGACAATCCCGCGCTCTACCGCGTGATGTACGACTGCTCGCGCGACAAGGACGCCCTTCCCGACCAGATGAAGGAAGAAGGCGCCTACTGCCAGGTGCGCAACACCATCGCCCACGCCGCCGGCGACGGCGTCTCCGAGATCGACCTGGAGCTGGCCACGATCGCCGCCTGGTGCGCCGGCCATGGCCTGGCCGAGATGAGCGGCTTCAAGCAGTTCGAAAGCCTGAAGACCCTGCTCGGCGGCGAGGAGGCCTTCCTCAAGGCCGTGTTCGACCACCTGGGCATGTTCGCCAAGTTCGATCGCGGATGAGGCCAATGACCTCTCTCCTCCCCCGTGCAACGGGGGAGGGGGACCACCCCCGGGTCGCGCGAAGCGCGCGCCCGAGGACAGGCTCCGTGGTGGAGGGGGCGAGACTGGGCGCCGTGCTTGAACTCGCCCCCTCCGTCACGCCGCGTATCCGCAGCGCGCCACCTCCCCCGCTGCGCGAGGGAGGAGCTTGACGGTGTTCGCCACCCGCTTCGCCCCCTCCCCGACCGGCTACCTGCATCGCGGCCACGCCTTCTCGGCGCTGACGGCCTTCGACGCCGCGCGGCGGGCCGGCGGCCGCTTCGTGCTGCGCATCGAGGACATCGACGCCACGCGCAGCCGCCCGGAGTACGAGGCGGCGATCCTCGAGGACCTGGCCTGGCTGGGCCTGTCCTGGGAGCAGCCCGTCCGTCGCCAGTCGGACCACCTGGCCGACTACCACGCCGCCATCGACGCCTTGCGCCAGCGCGGCCTCGTCTATCGCTGCTTCAAGACCCGCAAGGAACTGGACATCGGCCGCGCTCCGCACGAGCCGGCCGTCCCCTATCGCGGCGCGCCGCTGTCGACGGACGAGGAGGCCGAGCGCCTCTCGCGCGGCGAAGCCTTCGCCTGGCGGCTGTCGCTCGACGCGGCGCAAGCGGCGCTTGGCGGCTTCTCGGATCTGGCCTTCGTCGAGGAAGGGGCCGGGCCTGACGGCGAGACCGGCCTGATCGCCGCGCGGCCCGAGACGGCCGGCGACATCGTCCTGGCCCGCAAGGACGTCGGCGTCGCCTACCACCTGGCCGTGGTGCTGGACGACGCCCTGCAGGGGATCACCCACGTGATCCGTGGCGAAGACCTGTTCGAGGCCGCCCACATCCAGCGGCTGCTGCAGGCCTTGCTTGGCCTGCCGACGCCGACCTATCGCCACCACGGCCTGCTGGTCGGTCCCGACGGCAAGCGCTATGCCAAGCGCGACAAGGCCCAGACCCTGCGCGAACTGCGCGCCGCCGGCATGTCCCCGGACGCCCTGCGCGCCGAGATGGGCCTCTAGCCCGGGCCGCCGGCCTGCTCGACCAACTGGCCCATGGCCCGCAGATAGCCGGCGAAGGCCGCCCGTCCCGTCTCGGTCAGCCGCACGCGGGTGAGCGGCTTGCGCCCCACGAAGCTCTTGTCGATCGACACGTAGCCGGCCTCCTCCAGCTTGCGCAGGTGGATCGAAAGGTTGCCCTGCGTGACCTCCAGCAGGGTCTTCAGCTCGGTGAAGTCGGCGACCTCGGCGCTGGCCAGGTAGGCGACGACGCCCAGCCGCACGCGGCCGTGGATGACGTCGTCGAGCCCGCTGATGTCGAACCTTGCCGTCACGATCGTCTCAGGCGCCCAGGTCCGCGGGCCGGCCCATGGCCTGGCGCATCATGAAGAAGCCGGGCGCGGCCATGAAGGCGAACAGGCCGAAGCACGCGATCAGCAGGTAGAGGCCGGCGCGATCGACCAGCAGGCCCATGGCGACCCCCGTGGCCAGCCAGCCCAGCGAGACCGCCAGCATCCAGGCGCGCTTGCGCAGGGCGAAGACCGCGTACCAGACCGCCCCCTGCAGCACGAACACCACCGCCGGATGGTACAGCCAGTAGCGGAAGTCGTGGTTCTTGGCGGCCGCGAAGGCGAAGACGATGATCAACGCCAGATTGGCCAGGCCCGCGCCCGAGAAGGCGGCGTTGATGGCCCGGTGGGTCACGCCGCCCTTGGGCTTGCGGCGCTCGACCACGATGACGATCGTCATGAGGATCAGGAAGATCACGGTCGGCAGCCAGGCCAGGATCAGGTTGCCCAATCCGCCCAGCCTCACCAGGCCGTTCTCCTGGGCGACATAGACGAGGCACTGGATCCCGTAGAGCAGGCCCGCCGAGCCGTAGAGCGCGCCGCCGGCCACGCCCAGGCCGGCCCGCTCGGTCCCGCCTTCGGCCAGGCCGCGCAGGAAGGCCAGGTCGTCCTGCACCGTCTTCAGCTTGTCGTTCATGGGCGCGGCTCCGTCGGCGACATCATGCAGGGTCAAAGGATTCGTCCCAACAGCGGCATGCGGCGCAGGACCATGGTCGACAGCCAGCTCAGCGCCGTCGCCCCGACGAACACCGCCGACGCCTTGGCCAGGCCGCTCCAGTCCTGCGGCAGCAGCACCCAGGCCAGCCACGATGTGAAGACGTAGTGCAGCAGGTACATGCCGTAGGCGTTGGCCTGCAGACTGGCGCCGATGCTCCCCGTCCGGCGCACGAAACGCAGGAAGGTCGCCAGGGCGGCGAAGGACAGCGTCGCGCAGGCCAGGGTGAACATCAGCCCGCCGAAGACGTCGAGGAACGGCCTGGGCGGCGGGTTGGGAGAGAAGGCCAGGATCAGGGTTGCCACCCCGCCGACGATCGGCAGGATCGGCGCCATCTGCCAGGCCCACCAGCGCTTGGCCAGCTTGCCGTCCGGATAGGTCAAGCCCTGGCCGACACCCGCCGCGCCGACGGCGATTCCGGCCAGGAAGTAGACCAGGTAATGGCCGATGCGGGCGGTCTGCACGGTGAACGGGCCGATCATGGTCCAGTGGCCGAACGGCGTGGTCATCGACAGGGGAAGATAGGCCAGGGTGCTGACCAGCACGAGGCCACAGAAGAACCGGGCGGGCTTGCGCTCGGCGCCCTCGCCCAGCCGCGCCAGCCGATCGAGCAGACCGGGCGCGATGGCGTAGGCCGCGGCAGCGACGGCGCCGAAGGCCAGCAGCACCCACAGGAACCAGGCCGGGCCGGCGGGCCAGAACGGCAGCTTGGTCCAGGCCTGCGCGAAAGCCGCCAGGGACGGCGCGCCGCCCGACTGCAGCCAGGCCGGATAATAGGCCAGCGGGGCCAGCAGGGCCGCGGCGACCACGAACGGAACGCCCAGGCGCAGGGCGCGGCTCTTCAGGAAACCGCCGGCGCCCTTGGCCCGCAGGCCGTCGGCGACGAACAGGCCGGAGACGAAGAACATCAGCGACATGAAGAACATGTCGTTGATCAGGGTCAGGATCCCGAACGCCCCTACCCGCTGCGGATCCACGACCGGAAAGGCGGTCCACAGGATCGGCTGGGCGTCGAACGCCTTCGGAGCCGGCGCGTACGGGTGATAGGTCATCGCCGTGTGGTGAAAGATCACCAACAGGGTGACGAAGGCGCGCAGGGCGCCGACCGGAGCGTTGCGGCCGCTCAAGGCGGCCGTCTTCTCTGAAGCGCTGAGCGGCGCGTGCATGGGTTGCCTCCCCTCCCGTCGAGGTTGGAGGCGACCATGGATCAACTAGTTTGTTTTGTAAACCAGTCTATCAATCGCCGTTCGACCAAGGCGCGGAGCGAACCCCGCGCCTTCATCCGACTGAAGACTGGAAAGTCAGGCCGCCTGCGCCGCCTTGGCCGCGCGGGCCTCGCGCAGCAGCCCGATCGCCCGCAGCGCCATTTCCAGGCGCGAGACGCCGAACAGGCCCACGCCCAGCACCACGAAGCCGTCGGTCAGCAACACCGCGCTGATGTGCCAGGCTTCCGCCTCGGCCTCGAACACCGTCTTCAGGGCGAAGCGCACGACGAAGATGCCCAGCAGGAACAGGATCGCCGCCGGCGAGGGCTTGGTGTTCAGCTCGTGGGTGTCGGGATCGATGGCGATCGGGATCAGGCGACCGCGCCACCAGCCGATGGTCGCGCCCACGGCGAAGATCCCCGCCAGCCACAGCCAGTCGGTCCCGTGCGGCGTGAACTGCATGAACAGGAAGACCGTCGCGACGACCATGACGGCCGGCAGGATCCACATGAACTCCAGCTTGAGCCGGCGTTCCTTGCTCATCGAACGGAAGCGCAGGGCGAAGACGATGGCCACCACCACCGCCGTCACGCCATAGCCGATCAGTTTCTGATTGCCGTGATCCACGACCGATTTCCCCCGAAAACGCGCGGCAACACTCGCCGCGCCCCCGGAGGCGATGAGCAACCGAAAAGCCGGCTCGCGTCAATCGCGGGCCGGCTTGCTCCAGTAGCGATAGCGGTATGCCGTCGAAAAACCGCGCGCCGCATAGAGGGCGATGGCCGGAGCGTTGGCGTCCTCGACCTGCAGATAGGCCGTGCGCGCGCCCAGCACCGAAGCCTCGGCCAGCAGGGCGTCAAGCACCCGGCGGGCGAGGCCCCGGCGACGGAAGTCCGGATCGGTGCGCATGCCGAAGACGCCCACCGCATCGCCGTCGACGGCGCAGGCCCCGAGGGCGGCGGTACGGCCGTCCACGGTCAGGCGGGCGAACCTGGCCGGCGCGGGGATCCGCCCCAGCGCCTGCAGCCGCTCGTTGGCGTCGGCCGCATTGCCCTTGGCCGAAGCGATCAACAGAGCCTCGAAAGCCGGATCGGGCCTGGCCGAAAGCTCGACCTCGGGATCCGCCTCGCCGACGACCGGCCCGGTCATCAGCAGGGTCTCGCCGTGCAGGACGTAACCCCGACGCGCCAGGCGGTCGGCCAGGTCGGCCGGGGCCGTCGCTCCGTCGGTCAGCTTGAAGCGCGCGGGCAGGCCGCGCTCGCCATAGAAGGCCTCGACCGCGTCGATGGCGCTTTCCGGATCGCGATCCGGCGCGCCCAGCGGCCAGCAGGCGTTGATCCGCAGCGAGAAGCCGTCGGTGGCGTTCAGCCGCCAGCCGCCCAGGCGTTCCCGCTCGCGGGCGGGCCAGGCGGCGTCGGCTATAGGTTCGAGGACCTCGGGGCTCACTTCTCGGCCAGCAGGGCTTCGATCAGGCCGCGGGCCTCGGAGCTGGACCAGTCGGCCTCGCCGGAGATGCGGGCGCGCTCACGGCCCTGCTTGTCGTAGATCACGGTGGTCGGATAGCCGGCCGCGCGCGGCTGAAGGTCGAACGACATCTTGTAGGTCTTGTCGCGGAACGAGACGAGCGGCCGGTTGGCGGCCATCTCGGCCTGGATCAGGTTGACGTCGCTGTCGCGGTCGACGCTGATCGGCAGCACCTTCACCGGCTGGGTGGCGTAGGCGGCCGCCAGCTTGGCCAGGGTGGGCATCTCCTTCTTGCAGGGCGCGCACCAGGTGGCCCACAGATTCATGACCACGACCTGGCCCTTGAAGTCGGCCAGGGTGTGGGGCTGGTTGTCCATGTCGGTGAAGACGGTGGCCGGCGCGGCGCGCGGCTGGGTCGGCACGTCCAGCTTGGCTAAAGACCCCTTCTTGAATTCCTTGAGGTCAGCGAGCTCTGCGGGTTTGAACGAAGCCTGGGCGATGACGTATAGGACCGCGACGACGCCGACGAGCATGACGGCGCCGATCGCCCATTTCAGACCGTCGCGCTTTTGCGGCCCACCCGACTGGACTTCGCTCATATGACCGACAACGCCTCCAAATCGCCCGCCGCGAACGGCCAGGGCCAAGCCATGTGGGGCGGCAGGTTCTCGGCCAAGCCGGCCGAACTGATGCAGGCGATCAACGTCTCCATCGGCTTCGACAAGCGCCTGTGGGCGCAAGACCTGGCGGGCAGCCGCGCCCACGCGCGGATGTTGATCAGCCAGGGCGTCATTGCAAGCAGCGACGGCGAGGAAATCCTCGAAGGCCTGGCCAAGATCGAGGACGAGCTGGCCACCGGGACCTTCCCGTTCCGCGACGAATACGAAGACATCCACATGAACATCGAGGCGCGGCTGCGCGAGCTGATCGGCCCGACGGCCGGCCGGCTGCACACCGCCCGCTCGCGTAACGACCAGGTGGCCGTCGACTTCCGCCTGTGGGTGCGCGACGCCACCGACCGCTCGGCCGCCCAGCTGGTCGAGCTCCAGAAGGCCCTGCTGGCCCAGGCCGAGACCTATGCCGACGCCCTGATGCCGGGCTTCACCCACCTGCAGCCGGCCCAGCCGGTGACCTTCGGCCATCACCTGATGGCCTATGTCGAGATGTTCGGCCGCGACGCTTCGCGCTTCCGCGACGCTCGCGCCCGCATGAACGAGTGCCCGCTGGGCGCGGCGGCCCTGGCCGGCTCGCCCTTCCCGATCGACCGCCACCAGACGGCCGCCTCGCTGGGCTTCGACCGTCCGACCGCCAACTCGCTGGACAGCGTCTCCTCGCGCGACTTCGCCCTGGAAGCCCTGTCGGCCGCCTCGATCACCGCCACGCACCTGTCGCGCCTGGCCGAAGAGATCGTGCTGTGGACGACGCCGATGTTCGGCTTCATCAAGCTGACCGACGCCTTCACCACCGGCAGCTCGATCATGCCGCAGAAGAAGAACCCCGACGCGGCCGAGCTGATCCGCGCCAAGGTCGGCCGGATCCTGGGCAGCCTGACCACCCTGACCGTGGTCATGAAGGGCCTGCCGCTAGCCTATTCGAAGGACATGCAGGAAGACAAGGTCCCGACCTTCGAGGCCTTCGACGCCCTGGAGCTCAGCTTGCTGGCCATGGCCGGCATGATCGCCGACCTGACGCCGAACACCGAGAAGATGGCCGCCGCCGCCGGCGCCGGCTTCTCGACCGCCACCGATCTGGCCGACTGGCTCGTGCGCGAACTGAACATGCCTTTCCGCGACGCCCACCACGTGACAGGCTCGGCCGTGAAGGCTGCCGAGACCAAGGGCGTGGATCTGTCGGACCTGTCGCTGGCCGAATTCCAGGCCATCGAGCCGCGGATCACCGACGGGGTCTACGCCGTCCTCACCCCGGCCGCCTCGGCGGCCAGCCGCATGAGCTATGGCGGGACCGCCCCCGCCCAGGTGCGCGCCCAGATCGCGCGTTGGAAGGAAACCCTGGCATGATCCGTCCCGCCACCCTGATCGCCATCGCCGCCCTGGGCCTGACCGGCGCCGCCCTCTCCGCCTGCGGCAAGCAGGCCGAGCTGGAGCGCCCGGCTCCGCTGTGGGGTCCGGAAAAGAAGGCCGCCGAAGCCTCCAAGCGCCGCGAGGCCTCGGCCCGCGCCAACCAGCCGGCCCGTCCGAACGGCACGCAGGAGAACATCGACCCGGCGTCGAGCAACCGCACCACCCGTGCGGCCCCGCTGCGCAGCGCGCCGTCCGACCCGTTCGGCGGTCCGTCCGCCGCCGGCTTCCCGTCCTCGACGCCGAACTGAGCCTCAGCGCAAGACCCTCGCCCTTCGACAAGCTCAGGGTGAGGGTCGTGTCGAACGCATCTGCATTAGCCCTCATCCTGAGCCCGTCGAAGGAAGAGGGCGGCCCCGCCGACGCGGCCGGGTCCCGGAAGGTCTGAACGTGAACCACTTCGAATACGGCCCCGAGGGCCTGGCCTGCGAAGGCGCCCCCCTGGCCAGGATCGCGGCCGAGGTCGGCACGCCCGTCTACGTCTACTCCCGCGCCACCCTGGAGCGGCACTTCACCGTGTTCCGCGACGCTCTGGTGAACGCCGGCGTCGTCGACCCGCTGGTGGCCTATGCGGTGAAGGCCAATTCGAACGTGGCCGTGCTGAAGGTGCTGGGCGACCTGGGCGCCGGCGCCGACACGGTCTCCGAGGGCGAGGTCCGCCGCGCCCTGGCCGCCGGCATCCCCGGCGAGCGCATCGTGTTCTCGGGCGTGGGCAAGAAGCGCGAGGAGATCGCCTTCGCCCTGAAGGCCGGCATCGCCGAGATCAACGTCGAGTCCGGGCCGGAGATGGAGCTGATCGCCGCCGTCGCCGCCGAACTGGGCGTGCGGGCCAAGATCGCCTTCCGGGTCAATCCGGACGTCGCGGCCGGCGGCCACGCCAAGATCGCCACCGGCAAGTCGGAGAACAAGTTCGGCGTGTCGTTCGCCGAGGCCGCCAGGCTCTACGCCAACGCCAGCAACAACGCGGCTCTGGAGCCCATCGGCGTGGCCTGCCACATCGGCAGCCAGATCACTGACCTGGAGCCGATGCGCGCGGCCTTCACCAAGATGCGTGGCCTGGTCGAGCAGTTGATCGGCGAGGGCCTGTCGATCGAGCGCCTGGATCTCGGCGGCGGCCTGGGCGTGCCTTACTTCAACCACCCCGAACCGCCCCCGCCGTCGGCCTTCGCCGCCATGGTCGCCGAGGTGACCAAGGGCCTGCCGGTGAAACTGGCCTTCGAGCCGGGCCGCGTCATCGCCGCCAACGCCGGTGTGATGGTGTCGGAAGTCATCCACGTTCACGAGCGCCCGGAAGGCCGCAAGTTCCTGGTCATCGACGCGGCCATGAACGACCTGGTGCGTCCGGCCATGTACGACGCCTTCCACGACATCCGCCCTGTGCTGCCGAAGTCTGGTGAAGCCGTCTACGACGTGGTCGGCCCGGTCTGCGAGACCGGCGACACCTTCACCCGCGACCGCGCCCTGCCGCCGTTCGGCCCCGGCGACCTGGTGGCCTTCATGTCGGCCGGCGCCTACGGCTCGGCCATGGCCAGCGAGTACAACACCCGTCCCCTCGTGCCCGAAGTGCTGGTCGACGGCGACCGCTACGCCGTGATCCGCAAGCGCCCGACCTATGACGAGATGCTGGCCCGGGATCTGGTTCCGGACTGGGTTTAAGGTCAGCGCGTGGTCCTCGCCCTTCGACTAGCTCAGGGTGAGGACCATGGCTGAGCCCACATTAGAAACCTCTTCCTGAGCTTGTCGAAGGACGAGGTTTCGCTGCCGCTGCGGTAAAATCTTGCGGGGAACTTCAGGCGCCGCTCACCGCCCGCAAAGTCTCGCCCCCAAACGCCCTTTGGGCTAGAAGCCTCGCCATGTCGCACAACACCTTCGGTCACCTGTTCCGCGTCACCACCTGGGGCGAGAGCCACGGGCCCGCCCTCGGCTGCGTCGTCGACGGCGTGCCGCCGGGCATCCTGCTGACGGCCGAGATGATCCAGGGCTTCCTCGACAAGCGCCGCCCCGGCAACGGCAAGTTCGTCACCCAGCGCCAGGAGCCGGACGCCGTGCGCATCCTGTCGGGTGTGTTCGAGGACGAGCGCACCGGCGGCCAGCGCACCACCGGCACGCCGATCAGCCTGATGATCGAGAACACCGACCAGCGGTCCAAGGACTATGGCGAGATCGCCCAGGCCTTCCGCCCCGGCCACGCCGACTATCCCTATTTCGCCAAGTACGGCGTGCGCGACTATCGCGGCGGCGGGCGCAGCTCGGCCCGCGAGACCGCCGCGCGGGTGGCGGCCGGCGCCGTGGCCCGCCTGGTGATCCCGGGCGTCACGGTGCGCGCGGCCCTGGTGCAGATCGGGCCCTACAAGATCGACCGCGCCAACTGGGACTGGGCGCAGACGCAAGAGAACCCCTACTGGTCGCCGGACGCCGCGATCATCCCGGTGTGGGAAGAGCACCTGGAGAAGATCCGCAAGGCCGGCTCCTCGACCGGCGCCGTAGTTGAAGTGGAAGCTGTCGGCGTGCCGGCCGGCTGGGGCGCGCCGCTGTACGGCAAGCTCGACGCCGAACTGGCCGCGGGGCTGATGTCGATCAACGCCGCCAAGGGCGTGGAGATCGGCGAAGGCTTCGACAGCGCCGCCCTGACCGGCGAGGACAACGCCGACATGATGCGCCTTGGTCCCAACGGCGAGCCGGAGTTCCTATCCAACCACGCCGGCGGCGTGCTGGGCGGCCTGTCGACCGGCCAGCCGGTCGTGGCCCGCGTGGCCTTCAAGCCCACCTCCTCGATCCTGATCCCGCGCCAGACCCTCAACGAGACCGGCGAGGAGATCGACCTGCGCACCAAAGGCCGTCACGACCCCTGCGTGGGCATCCGCGGCGTGCCGGTGGTGGAAGCCATGACCGCCTGCGTGCTGGCCGACGCCTTTCTGCGCCACCGGGGACAAACCGGCGGCGGCGCCTTCCTGCCGGGCGGCGGAAGCGAACGGGTCTGAGGACGTTGTTCACGATGCTCCCCCTGAAGGGGGGAGCTGTCGGCGAAGCCGACTGAGGGGAAAGAGATTGCTGGTTCAGCAGCCTCTTCAAAGTCATGGGACACTTCCCCTCCGGCCCTCTGGGCCACCTCCCCCTTCAGGGGGAGGATCTGAAACTCCCTACCCGCGCCCTCTCCGCTCGCGCCAGTCTTCCGGGCGGGTGATCATCGACGACCTGAGGAAGGGCGACTGGACGCGGTCGTATTCGGCGATGCCGAGACCGCCGCAGATCCGGTCGAGCAGTTCGGAACCGCTGAGATCAGGGACCGGCTCGCCGTGCAGCTCTCGCCACAGCGCCTGGGCCTCCTGTTTGATCATGTCTTCGCGGCGTGGCATCGGTTGGATCTCGGCCTTTCGGCAGAAGAACCACCGAACTTTGGGACTCGTTCCTGACTTTTTTGTTTACAAATACTAAACGCGCCAGGCCGACGCATTTTCGCCACAAGAACTGTAGGCCAGACGACAGCGTCCTCTGGTCGCGGAGATCGTAAACCTTTGATCGGCTAGAACCCGTGGACCTTCGTTCCGCGAGGTCATTTCATGCGCGCTTCCCGCCTGCTTCTCGTTCCCGCCCTGCTGGCGATCGCCGTCGGCGCCCAAGGCTGCCTGGCCGGCGCCGTCGCCGGAGCGGCCGTCGACACAGCCGGCGCCGTGGTCGGCACGACCGGCAAGGTCGTGGTCGCCGGCGGCAAGGCGGTGATCCCCGGCGAAAGCAAGAAGGACCGCGAAAAGCGCGAGTTCCGCGAGTGGAAGAAGGCCCAGCGCGGCCGCTGACCCCCTCCGGCCATCCTGGCCACCTCCCCCAGAGGGGGAGGATATAGAAGCGCTGCGCCAGATGCTCCCCCTATGTGGGAGCTGTCGCGTAGCGACTGAGGGGGCCTACTCCGCCGCCTGCGGAACCTGGTCGCCAACCGCCAGGCCCTGCAGATAGAGCGACAGCGGCCGGATCTCGTAGGCGCCCGTCGGATTGGCCTCGCCCAGGGCGCGGGCCACGTCGAGGGCCTCGTCCATCGAGGCGCAGTCGACGATGTAGAAGCCCAGCATGGCTTCCTTGGTCTCGGCGTAGGGGCCGTCCATCACCACCGGCGGCTCCTGGCCCTTGACCAGGGTCTTGGCCGAACCGGTGAAGCCCAGGCGGCCCGCGGGACCCAGCTTGCCCTCGGCATAGAGCCGGTCGTGGACCACCGACAGGTTGGCCATCACCGCCTCGTCCTCGGCCTTGGTCCAGCCGGAGACCAGATCCTGATCGTTGTAGCAGAGGATGGCGTAGAGCACGGCGGGACCTCCCGGGTCGTTGGTGGACGCAGGGGTATCGCGACCGCCGTTCTCTGGAAAGAGCCCTTTAGGCCTCGGGCGGCGGCTCTGCGTCCGTTTCCGACGCAGGCTCGTCGACCACTGCTTCAGCCGGTGCGGGACGCGGGCGGCCCAGACGGACGATCTTCTCCTCGGCGGTGCGGACCATGCGGGTCTGGTCGTTGAACTGCAGCAACTGAGCGCAGACCGGGAAGAAGCCGCCGGGCATCCGGGTGTCGATTCCCTCGCTCAGGCTCATCAGGTAGAGGCCGGCGGCCTGCAGCTTGCCCATGACCTGCAGCAGGTCGACGATGTGGGCGGCGAAGGCGTGCAGGCTGGGAACCACCAGCAGGTCGCCGGGCTTGGCCGAGGCGATCGCCGCCTCCAGGCCCGGCTTGTGCACGGCCAGGGCGTAGCAGGCGTCGTGATGCAGCGCCTGGCAACCGGCGGCCGTCAGCTTGTCCGCCAGGGGTCCGTCGAAGGTCGCGCCCCGAACGGGCGGGACCCGGAAGTAGCCGATCATCCGCATGGCGCGTGTGTGGCGAACTCCGCGCCGCCGCGAAAGGGGCGGCGGCGTCAAAGTCGGGGATAAACGAACCTCCCCCTCTGAGGGAGGTTCCCTTACAGGCTCAGCGCGCAGCTCTCGCCGATGGTCGGGCGCGACAGCACCACGCGCGACAGGCCGGGGAACTGCGGCTTCAGGCGCTCGGCGAAATAGAGGCAGATCCGCTCCAGGGTCGGGCTTTCCAGCCCCGGGCGGTCGTTGAGCAGGCCATGGTCGAGCTCGGTGGCGACGGCTTTCAGCGCCACGTCCAGGCTTTCCAGGTCGGCGACCCAGCCGGCGGGCTGCATGACGCCCTTGACGCTGGCCTCGACGCGGAACGAGTGGCCGTGCAGGCGACGATAGCGGTGATCGTCGGAGCCTTGCTCAATGTAGTGGGCCGCATCGAAATGCGCGGCCTTCGTGATCTCGAAGACGGGTTCGGACATGGACTTCTTTTATGACTAGGCCTGGGAGGCTCTAGCGCGCGGTCCTGTCACCAAACCGAGCGCCCTATCCATCAGGGCAGGCCGAGATACTTGTGTGTCTGGACGCTTAAACGCCATTTGGGGTGGGCAAGGCAATAGGCGACGGCCAATTGCGTGTTCCTGTCGCGGTCCGGGCCGTCCATCGGCTGGAGATAGAAGCGCTCGAAATCCATGTCCTCGAACCGCTCGGGCATGGCCTTCTCCTGCGGGAAGACGAGCTTCAGCTCCTGGCCCGAGGTCTGGACGACGGGGGCGTCGGCCTTGGGGCTGACGCAGATCCAGTCGATGCCGTCGATGGCCGGCAAAGTCCCGTTGCTCTCCATGGCGATCTGGAAGCCGCGCTTGTGCAGGGCCTCGACGATGGCCGCGTCCAGTTGCAGCAGCGGCTCGCCGCCGGTGCAGACCACCAGTCGGTCGTCAGGGCCGCCGGTCCAGGCGGCCTCGACCGCATCGGCCAGGGCGTCGGCGGTGGCGAACTTGCCGCCGCCCTCCCCGTCCACGCCCACGAAGTCGGTGTCGCAGAAGGTGCAGACGGCCTTGGCGCGGTCCTGCTCGCGGCCGGTCCACAGGTTGCAGCCCGAGAAGCGGCAGAACACGGCGGCCTTGCCCGCCTGGCCGCCTTCGCCCTGCAGGGTCAGGAAGATCTCTTTGACGGAATAGGTCACGGGACCAGCGCCTCGCGTCCGGCCGCGTCCCACTCGGCGTAGCCCTTCTCGCGCAGCTCGCAGGCGGGGCATTCGCCGCAGCCGTGGCCCCACGGATGCAGTTCGCCGCGTTCGCCCTGGTAGCAGGTGTGGCTCTCGACCACGATCAGGTCGACGAGATCCTCGCCGCCCAGCTGCTTGGCCAGGGCCCAGGTCTCCGCCTTCGTCAGATACATCAGCGGCGTCTCGACGCGGAAGTTGCGGTCCATGCCCAGGTTCATGGCGCTCTGCATGGCGTCCAGCGTATCGCGGCGGCAGTCGGGATAGCCCGAGAAGTCGGTCTCGCACATGCCGCCGACCAGGGCGTCGATGCCCCGGCGGTCGGCCAGGGCCGCGGCGTAGATCAGGAACACCAGGTTGCGGCCGGGCACGAAGGTCGAGGGCAGGCCGCGCTCGGTCATCTCGATGGCGCGGTCGGCGGTCAGGGCCGACTGGGCGACGGCGCCGAAGCTCTTGATGTCGAGCACATGGTCCTCGCCCAGACGGTCGGCCCAGTGCGGGAAGCGGGCGGCGACCTGGTGACGGACGGCCTGACGGGCCTCCATCTCGACCGAGTGACGCTGGCCGTAGTCGAAGCCCAGGGTCTCGACGCGAGCATAGCGCTCGAGCGCCCAGGCCAGGCAGACGCTGGAGTCCTGGCCGCCGGAGAACAGCACCAGGGCGGCGCCCGAGGGCGCGGAAGGCGTAAGGGATGCGGACATGCCCGCTCCTCTACACGACCTTGCCCCCGGCTGGAACGGCGGCGCGCCTGTCACGGCAGGCGCGCACATTCGTAGAACGCCGTTTTGCACTGTACCTTTTACGGGAATAGGCCAAGATACGCGCCGTGGGGGAGCGGATTTCCTCTCTGTATTCAGCCTATCGGCACGCTTGACCCTAGGTCAGGCGATACACCCGTTTTTCTAATTTTCGCAAAAATGCGAACTTCCAACAATTAGGTGACGTTGCGGAAAGTGAAAAGCCGTAACCTATCGCTGTTTACTTACAGTGCCGCCAGTTGACAGTCAAAGAACGCAAGTATGCAATCTCGCAAAGCCGAAGCAGGTCTGCCGGACACCTGCGCGCCGATCTCCGCAATGGAGATACGACAATGAAAACGTGCGGCGACGAGGAAACAACGGGACGCGGATAGGGGCCGCCAACAAGGCGTCATCGCGTCCAGGGAGGGATTTCGAATGACGCAGACCCCGCGCTTGCGGCGCCTCTTGGCCATGGGCGCTTCCGCCGCCGTGCTGACCGCCGTGGCCGCTCCGGCCGCCTTCGCCCAGACTCAGGTTCCGGCCAAGCCGGCCTCCGACAACGTGATCGAGGAACTGGTCGTCACCGCCCAGAAGAAGGAGGAAGCCCTCCAGGACGTGCCGATCGCGGTCTCGGCCTTCAGCCAGGACAGCCTGGAAGCCCAGAAGATCGACGGCGGCCCCAACCTGCAGCAGGCCATCCCGAACGTCAGCTTCGGCAAGAGCAACTTCACCAACAGCTTCAACTTCCAGATCCGCGGCATCGGCTCCAAGGGCGTCGGCGTCTCGGCCGACAGCGGCGTCGGCGTGCACGTCAACAACGCCCCGCTGCAGGCTTCAAACCTGTTCGAGGCCGAGTTCTACGACGTCGAGCGGGTGGAAGTTCTGCGCGGCCCGCAGGGCACGCTGTACGGCCGCAACGCCACCGGCGGCGTCGTCAACATCATCACCGCCAAGCCGTCCGACCGCTTCGAGGCCCTGGGCCGCGTCGAGTACGGCAACTACGACACCAAGAAGGTGCGCGGGATGGTCAACATCCCGATCGTCGAGGAGAAGATGGCCCTGCGCATCGCGGGCGCCCTGGTGCAGCGCGACGGCTTCGTCACCAACACCTTCAACAACCACAAGGTCGACGACCGCGACCTCTACTCCACCCGCGTCAGCCTGGCGGTGAACCCGAACGAACGCCTGCGCGTCAACCTGATGTGGGAACACTTCAAGGAAGACGACAACCGCGCCCGCATCGGCAAGCAGCTCTGCACCAAGGACGACGGCCCCGCCACGGTCGGCGGCGTCGCCACAGGCACGTCGCGCCGCTACCTGACGCAAGGCTGCGCCTCGGCCAGCCTGTACAGCAACGCCGCCTACGGCACGGTCAACACGTCCGGCACCCTCTACGGCGTTCTGGGCAATCTGGTGGGCTTCACCAGCGGCGACCTCAACGCCGGCGACACGGTCACCAAGGACCTGCGCGAGATCGAGACCCGCTTCGACCCGATCTACCGGTCAACCTCGGACGTCTACCAGTTCAACTTCGCCTACGACATCACCGACCAGCTGACCTTCACGTCGCTGAGCTCGATCAGCACGGGCGACATCTATTCCAAGCAGGACTACTTCCGGAACATCTCGCCGGGCACGTTCAACAGCACGGCCCTGACCCCGGGCGGCAACTTCACCGATCCGCAGACCGGCACGGCCAACACCTTCCTGACCTACGACATCTCGAAATCCAACGCCAAGCAGATCAGCCAGGAGTTCCGCCTGCAGTCGGCCTTCGACGGGCCGATCAACTTCAACATCGGCGGCATCTATTTCGACTACCGCGGCACCACCGACTACTACGTGGTCTCCAACGGCCTGACGATCTCGGCCCTGGCGCTGAACTTCCAGAACACCGGCAACCCGAACTGCAACCCGACCACCACGGCCAACTGCATCGGCATCGACACCTCGCCCAATCCGACCGGCGAGGGCCACAACTACTATGACAACCGCACGCCCTATCACCTGAAGGCCACGGCGCTGTTCGGCGAGGTCTACTGGCAGGCCAGCGAGGATCTGAAGTTCACCCTGGGCCTGCGTCAGACCCACGACAAGAAGACCTCGGACAACATCTCGACCGCCCTGCTCGCCCCCGGCTACGGCCTGATCACCGGCACGCCGGCGCAGCAGAAGTCGGACTTCAAGGAACTGACCGGGCGCCTGGGCTTCGACTACAAGGCCAACCTGCCGTTCACCGACGAGACCCTGCTCTATGCCTTCTATTCCAAGGGCTACAAGGGCGGCGGCGCCAACCCGCCGGGGGCCATCGGCGTGGCCGGCGTGGCGGCGACCTACCAGCCGGAGTTCGTCAACGCCTACGAGATCGGGGCCAAGAACACCCTGCTGGGCGGCAGCCTGCTGCTGAACGCCACCGGCTTCTACTACGACTACCAGGGCTACCAGATCTCGAAGATCGTCAACCGCACCTCGGTCAACGAGAACATCGACGCCAAGGTCTGGGGCGTCGAGCTGGAAACCCTGTGGCAGCCGGTCAAGAACCTGCGCCTCAACGCCAATGTCGGTTACCTGAACACCAAGATCGGCAAGGGCGTCACCTCGATCGACGTCATGGACCGCACCCAGGGCGACCCGGCCCTCACCCTGGTCAAGGCGGCCCGGCCGACCGCGGCGCTGGGCAGCAACTGCGTGCTGACCACCGCCGGCGTGGCCACGATCATCGGGGCCGGCCTGGGCGGCACCCTGCCGCTGGCCTGTGCTGGCCCCGGCACCGGCGCCAGCAGCTACTACAGCAACCTGGCCAACACCCTCTACACCCTGCCCACCGCCTCGGGCGGGGCGGGCCTGACCGCGGCCCAGGCCACGGCCGTCCAGACCATCCTGGCGGCGGCCGGCGGCCCGGCGGCCGGGGCCTCGACCCTGGCCGGGGCCCTGATCTCGCAGGGCTTCACCCCGGCCCAGGCCACGGGCCTGGTGACCGTGGCGCTGACGGCCAACACCCTGGCCAATGGCGTGGGCCTCTACAACTACGCCGCCGGGGCCTCGATCGACGGTCGCGCCGCCGACCTGTCGGGCAACGAACTGCCCAACTCGCCGCACTGGACCCTGTCGCTGGGCGCCCAGTACACCTGGGATCTGCCGTCCGGCTGGGCCGCCACCGTGCGCGGCGACTACTATCGCCAGAGCGAGCAGTACGCCCGCATCTACAACACCGAGTACGACCGGCTGAAATCCTGGGAGAACGTCAACCTGACGCTCAAGATCGAGAAGCCGGAACTGGGCCTGTCGATCGACGCCTATGTGAAGAACCTTCTGAACAAGACGCCGATCACCGACGCCTACACCACCGATGACACCTCGGGCCTGTTCACCAATGTCTACACGCTGGAACCGCGCCTCTACGGGGTCAGCCTGACCAAGACCTGGTGAACCTGATCGGGCCGGATCGGCTCGAGACGGGGGCGGCGGAGCCAATCCGCCGCCCCTTTTGCTTTCAGTGCTGTGACTTAACGACTCTGCAAGGCCAAGTCGTCCAAGCTGTGAACTCCCCGACGACCAGCCCCCGGCCGCATGGAAACGCTCGCCCGCCTCATCGATCGCCGCGATCCGGTCGATCCCCACACGTCCTGCCGGACCGTGCTGGAGATCTTCGCGAGCGAGCCCGCCCTCGCGGCCCTGGCGGTGACGCAGGACGGCGCGCCTATCGGCCTCGTCTACCGCGACGTCTTCGTCGGCCAGATGCTGGTCGCCGCCGAGCACCTCAACGAACGCCCGATCTCGGAGGTCATGGACCCCGAACCGCGCAGCGTGCGCGTGGCGATGGAGCCCGGCGTCTTCGTCGACGCCCTGGCCCAGAGCGCCACCCCCGTCTTCCGCACCGCCTTCGTCGCCACCGACGAGAACGGCCTGTACGTGGGCGTGGGCGGCCTGGCCTCGCTGCTCGCCTCGCACCGCCGCAAGCAGCGCGAAGCCCGCGAGGCCATGGGCCTGGTCGAGCGCATGGCGCACGACATCGGCCTGCACCTGGACGGCGTCCAGGCCTTCACCGATCGGCTGGAACAACAGCGCCTGGCGCCCGACGCGGCCGCCTGCGTGCGCGCCATCAGCGACACCAGCCGCGACATGAGCGACATCCTGGGCCGGGCCATGGACCTGCACCGGGCCGCCACCGGCGGCCTGTCGCTGTCGCCCGAACCGACCCGCCTGCGCGACCTGGCCGACGCGGTCGAGGCGCGCTGGGCCCCGCGCGCCGCCGAGCGCGGCTCGACCCTGCGGGTCTCCTATGACGGCGACCCCGAGGCCGCCGCCCTGGTCGATCCCTCGCGCCTGCTGCAGGTGTTCGACGCGCTGATCGACGGCGCGCTCGCTCATGGGCGCGGCGTGATCGAGGCCAGCCTGCGGGCCCGCCTCGACGACGGCCGGCTGCGCCTGGAAGGCGACGTGCGCGACAACGCCGCCGCCGTCACCGCCGAGGAGCGCCTTGCCCGCGTGTTCGACCCGCTCGGCGAAGGCCGCATGGACGATCGCGCCGAGATGGCCCTGGGCGTGGGGATGGCCCTGGCTCACCGCGTGCTGCGCGAGATGGGCGGCCAGGTGCGCGCCGAGCCCAATCGCGGCGCCGGCCTGACCCTGCGCTTCGCCCTCACCGCCCCGGCGGCCGAGGTCGAGACCCACGCCGAAGAAGACCTCAGCGTCTCGGCCCGCCCGGCCCACATCCTGATCGTCGACGACAACGCCACCAACCGCATGGTCGCCGAGGCGCTGTGCGAGATGTTCGACTGCACCTCCGAGCAGGTGGTCGACGGCGTCGAGGCGGTCGAGGCCGCCCGCACCGGCCGCTTCGACCTGATCCTGATGGACATCAAGATGCCGCGCATGGACGGGGTGGCCGCCACCCGCGCCATCCGCGAACTGCCCGGCCCGGCCGGCGCGGCCCCGATCGTCGCCCTGACCGCCAACGCCGGTCCCGAGGACGTCGCCGTCTACCTGGCCGCCGGCATGCAGGACGTGGTCGAAAAGCCGATCAAGCCCGAGCGCCTGGCCATCGTGCTTAGCGCTCTGCTGGGCGGCGAAGACGAACAGGAAGCCGCCTGACCGCTTTCGCGTCAGTATAAGCAACCGCAACCATCACGAAAGCTGGACAGCCAAAAGTTGTCCATAGTGTTGGTTTGAGTAAAGTCCGCGACACATCGCCGCCGCTACTGGCGCCGCCGCTTCATCACCTCTAAGTTGATGAAGGAGCGGGAGACGATCGCGTCGTGTTGAATTCGGCCGAACAGCAGGCTTGGGAGTTCCTGAGCAAGGCGCCGCACTATGGCGCGCCGGCCGAGGTCGAAGCCCATTTCGGGCGCGCTCTGGCCGCCTTCGGCTACGACCGCTTCGCCGCCACCCTGGTCAACGCCGAGCGCTACGGCAAGGAGCCGCCGGCCCTGTCGCGCCAGGATTTCGAGACCTGGGACGCGCGCTACTGGAGCGAGCGTCACGTCGTCCACGATCCCTGCGTCAAGCTGCTGCTGAAGTCCTCCAAGTCGTTCGCCTGGAGCGACGCCAAGCCGCTGGGCGACCAGCGGGCCCAGGCCATGTGGGGCGAGGCCTCCGAGTTCGGCATGAACGACGGCTACGTCGTGCGGGTGTTCGGCCCGGCCGGCCACGAGGTGCTGATCCGCATGGCCACGGCCGCGCCCGACACCGATCCGGCCAACCGCGCCGTGGTCGAGAGCCTGGCCACGGTGTTCGGCACCATCATGCTCAAGCACTGGGAACTTCAGGACGACAAGCCCGACTACGGCGTGATCTCCGAGCGCCAGGCCGAGTGCCTCTATTGGGCCAGCCGAGGCAAGACCGACTGGGAGATCGGAGCGATCCTCGAGCTGTCGCCCCGCACCGTCCACCACCACATCGAGGCGGCCAAGAAGCGCCTGGGCGTGGTCAAGCGGCAGGAAGCGGTGATGAAGGCCGGCGAGCTGGGCCTGCTGAAGGCCGAGTGACCGCCCAAGCTCCGCGCCGGCCGCAATGCGCGCGTAACGCTGGAATATGAAATTTCACAACCTTGAATGTGCGTCGATCATCTGTTAGGTGTTCGACATAGCGTTTCGCACGCGCGCTGCTTAGCCTTGCGAAGCCCTTTTGCGCCAAGGTGTGCGTCAGCGCACAGAAGCCCCCTCCCCGATCATTGGTAATGCCCGCACGGACTGGGGCGGCGCGTCGCATAGGCCGTTTGGCCTATCGGCGATTGGGCGGATCATGCCGCCTAATGCGGGCTGTCCAGAACGGGGGACAGCCATGATCCACATTATCACCTGCGAGAACCGCCACCTCTACGGGCCCCAGCTGTGGGCCATGCACGAGGAACGCCGCAAGCAGTGCGTCGAGAAGAACGGCTGGGTCGACCTGGTCGTGCTCGATGGCGGCGAGGTCGACG
>CBINOL010000038.1:0-37832 GCA_966252285.1 uncultured Caulobacter sp. | reverse complement strand
GCTGACTCTTAATCAGCGGGTCCAAGGTTCGAATCCTTGTACACCCACCATTCTCTCTTCGAATTCTTGATCTGAAGACGGATGGCCGCGAAAGCGGCCGGCGCCGCTGCTTCGTGCAGGCGCACCAGATCTCAATCGACGATTGTCCGACTGTCGGGCGCCGCCATGGGCGGCCGCTTGCGGTGGCGTTTCACGCCTAGCGTCGCTGATCCTTCGCAACGGATCCGCGCCATGACCGCCGCCAAACCAGCCTCGCCTCACCGCCTGCCCCTGCTCGTCCACGCCGGCTATGGCGCGGGCCAGATCGCCGGCCAGGTGTTCCGCGACGCCCCGTCGCTGCTCCTGCTGTTCTTCATGACCAATGCGCTGGGCGTGGAGCCGGCCCTGGCCGGCGCGGCGATCTTCTTTCCCAAGCTGTTCTGGGGCCTGATCTCGGACCTGACCGTCGGCCTGGTCTCCGACCGCTGGAAAGCGAAGATCCCGCGCCGGCTGTGGCTGCTGGCTGGAGCCGTCCTTGCGCCGGTCGCCCTGATTCTGCTGTTCCATGTGCCCGGCGGCTCGCCGACGGCCAGCGCCGCCTATGTGGCCGGCGCCTTCAGCCTCTACATGATCGTGTTCGGCGCCTTTTCGGTGCCGTACCTGGCGATCGGCACGGAGCTGTCGGACGATCCCAAGGAGCGGACGGTGGTGATGGCCTGGCGGATGGGCTTCTCGGCCATCGGCCTGCTGGTCGGCAACGCCCTGGCCCCGGTGCTGGTGCAGACCTGGGGCGGCGGACGCCCCGCCTATTCGCAGATGTCGCTGGTGCTGGCCGGCGTCTGCGCGGTCAGCCTGCTGGTCGCCTTCCTCGCCTCGCCGCGCCCCGTGGTGCAGGCCGCCACCCAGCCGGCCCTGCGCCTGAAGGCGATTCTGAGCGCGCTGACCGACAAGGCCTTCCGGCCGCTGCTCGGCGCCTATCTGCTGCAGTTGGTCGGCTCGGGCCTCGGCTACGCGGCGATGATCTACTTCCTTAGCTACAACATGGGCCGCAAGGACGCCCTGACCCAGATCGGCCTGATCGTGCTGGTGATGAGCGCCGTGGTCATCGCCGCCCAGCCGCTTTGGATCAAGCTGTCGGCCGCCTTCGGTCGCAAGCGGATCTACATCGCCGCCGCCCTGGGCCACGCCCTCGTCCAGGCCCTGTGGGGCGTGATGGCCGCAGCGCCGCTTCCCGCCATCTACGCCGTCGTCGTGCTGTTCGCCCTCTTCAACTCGGGCTGGAGCCTGATGGGCTACAGCCTGCTGTCGGACGTCATCGCCCAGGACGAGGCCGAGCATGGTGAAAGCCGGGCCGGAGTGTTCTCGGCGCTGTGGACCGGGGCCGACAAGATCGGCTTCGCCTTGGGCGGCACGCTGCTGACCGGCCTCGTCCTGTCGGCCTTCGGCTTCTCCAGCGCCCTGGCGGTGACCGGCTCGGCCCAGCCGGGCTCGGCCCTGGTCGGCGTGGCCGTGGCCTTCGCCTACGCCCCGGCGGCGTTCAACCTGGCCGCGGCGGCGCTGTACGCGAAGTTCGGAAAGGCTTGAGGCTGCTCCCAAAACAAAGGGGCCGACGCTGTGCGCCGGCCCCTGGACCCCGGATAGCCGCTGTGCGCGGCTTCCGGGATGACGAACGGGGCGGTTACTCGCCCACCTTCACCAGCGTCTTGCCGGTGTTTGCGCCCTTCATCAGGCGCTCGAACTGGGCCGGGGCCGACTCGATCCCCTCGCCCAGGTCCTCGACCTGCACCAGGCGGCCTTCCTTGAGCCACGGCTCGGCGGTCTTCACCCACTCGTTCCAGCGCGGATAGAAGTCATAGACCACCAGGCCCATGACGGCGGCGCGCTTGCCGACGATCGGGCCCAGGCCGAACTGCGGCGGCGGGCCGTCGGCGTGGTAGTGGGCCGACAGGCCGCAGATCACCACGCGGCCATAGGTCTTCAGCAGACCGAACACCGGATTGAGGATCGGCAGGCCGACGTTCTCGAAGTGGACGGTGGGACCGCCGTCGGTGAGGCTCTTCAGCTCGTCGACCCAGCCTTCGTTGCGGTAGTCGACAGCGGCGTCGAAGCCGTAGCGCTCGACCACCTGAGCCACCTTGTCGGCCCCGCCGGCGATGCCGACGGCCTTGGCGCCGAGGATCCTGGCGATCTGGCCCGCCGTGCCGCCCACGCTGCCGGCGGCCGCGTCGACCGTGAAGACGTCGCCCGCGCCGACCTTGGCCAGCTGGGTCACGCCCGCCCAGGCGGTCAGACCCGGCATGCCCAGCACGCCCAGATGGTTGGAGACGCCCAGCGCCGGATCGACCTTGCGGGCGAACTTGGCGTCCATCAGGCCGACCTGCGCCCAGCCCGCCTCGCCGATCACGTGGTCGCCCGGCGCGAAGTCCGGATGGCCCGAGGCGATCACCTCGGCCACGGCCGAGCCCGGGAGGGTCTCGCCCGGCGCCGGGCGCGGCTCGCCCATGTGCCGGCCGCGCAGGCGCGAGCCGAGATAGGGATCGAGGGACAGATAGAGGACCCGCACCATCAGCTGGCCGGCGGGCGCCGTGGTCGGCGCAGCGCGCTCGACCACTTCGAAATCGGCGGCGACGGGCACATCCTCGATGACACGCTTGAGGACGACTTCCAGGGTTTTGCTCATGACGCTGCTCGCGGAGAAAAAACGAACGGCGACCCTAGCCGTCGGCGGCCCGCCATCTCCGATCGGCGGCGAGTTTCATCACCAGCCGAACTTTCCGGAGCACGCGCAGTGCGCCTTCAGCCGCAACCTTGAGCGGAGTGGCCAATGCATGAAATAAGTGACGCTTCCAAACCGGGGGCCTTGCTTGTTCGTATCAACTGCTCGCCTGGCCCTCGCGGCCGGCCTGATCCTGACGGCCGCGGCTTGCGCGCCGCCCGCCAAGCCCGTGACCGATCCCAAGGTCGACGCCGTGCTGGATCGGTCGCGCACGACCCAGGCCACCTACGCGGCCTATGCCTGGGTGAATGTCGAGCGGCCGAACGAAGATCCGACCGTGGAATGGTCGGCCGAGTTTCACAGCGGTGAAAAGCATCGCGTCGAAACCCCCGCCGACCGCATCGTGGCCGACTGCGCCGCCGGCACGGGCAAGATTTTCAACATCGCCAGCGGCGAGGTCCGCGAAGGCCCGCAGTACGCCCGCTCCGCCTGCGGCGTAAACAGCAACAACGAGCTTCTTGAAAAGGCCTATGTCGGGGTCCGGCAAACCCCGACCGGTCCGGTCGACCGCATCCGCGTGGCCGACGACGAACTGGTGAGGATCTACGACATCGACCAGAACGGCGTGATCCTCGGCACGACTTTCAAGCTCAAGAACGAGGACAACAAGATCGTCCTGAGCGTGCTCAAGACCGTCGTCGAGAACGATCTGCCAGCGCCGGACATTTTCGACGACGCCTCGCTCCAGCGCAGCGTCGTCCCCGACCGCTACAAGGTCGCTCCCGAGACCTAGTGAGGCTCCTCGCCGCCGGAGACATTCATGCTCTCGGCGGTGATGTACTTGGCCTCGTCCGAGCACAGGAAGGCCACGGCGTCGGCCGTGTCATCGGGCTTGCCAGGGCGGCCCAGCGGGATGCGGGCGGCCATGGCGGCCAGATAGGCCTCAACCGAGGCCGCGCCGGTGACCTTGGCGAAGTACTCGTTCTGCCAGGCGCCCAGCCCCGTGGTCACGTGGTTGGGGCAGACATTGTTGACGGTGATCTGGTGCGCGCCCAGCTCGATGGCGGCCGAGCGGGTCAGGCCCACCAGGCCGTGCTTGGAGGCGGTATAGGCCTGGGCGTGCGGGAAGCCCGACTTGGCCGCCTGGCTGGCGATATTGACGATGCGGCCGCCCTTGCCTTGCGGGATCATCACCTCGGCCGCGGCCTTCAGGCCATAGAAGCAGCCCGTCAGGTTGACGTCGATGACGGCCGACCAGTCCTCGGGACGAACCTCCATCAGCGGCTTCATGATGTAGCCGATGCCGGCGTTGTTGACCCAGATGTCCAGCGAGCCGTGGGCTTCCACGGCATGGTCGGCCAGCGCCCGGACCTCGTCCCAGCGACGCACGTCGCAGGGCCGGATGCTGGCCGACCCGCCGTACTGGCGCAGATCGGCGGCGATCGCCTCCATCTCCTCGGTCCCGCCGATCATGCCGGCAGGCGTAGAAGGATCGACGGAGCGACCGATGTCGGAGACGACCACCGCCGCTCCCTCCTGCGCCAGGCGTCGAGCGATGGCCTCCCCCAGGCCTCCGCGCCGACCGGACCCGGTGACGACCGCCGTCTTGCCCGCAAACCGTCCCGCCATGCTCAACCCACCTTCTCGGTGACGATGAAGGTGGTGTCGGCCAGGGCCTGGAACTCGGCGGCGATCGCCTGCATCGTTTCCGTCGCGACGTCGGCCCCGAAGGCGTCCATGTCGGCGACGTCGATGATCTCCACGTACTGATAGGGCGGCGGCGCGTCGGTCCCCAGCAGGGCGGCCGAGCGGAAGACCTCGAACTTGTCGATCGACTTCAGGCTGTTGACGGTCGGCAGGTCGCGTTCCTTGGCCCAGGCTTCGTAGTCGGCGACCGAGACGCCGGGCTTCAGGTTGAACAGGGCGACAATCCGCGTGACGGCCATCGGGCGCTCCCTCCGTTGCGGCTCCCATGCCGCCGTGAAGATTTGGAGGCCGCACGCTGAAGCGCAGCACCGCCAGGCGCGAGCGCCGCGAGCGAAGTGACCGCCTACTGGAGAAAGCCCAATGCCCGCACCTGTCGACTTCCGCTGGCCGGACGGCTCGCGCCTGGCCCTATCGATCGTCGTCAATGTCGAAGAAGGCGCCGAGCACAACATCCGCGACGGCGACAAGGGGCCTGAGCCGGTCGACGAGCTGGGTGCGGTTCCCAAGAAGCCGATGCGGATGCACGGCAGCGAGAGCAATTATCTGTACGGGATCAAGGCCGGCGCGCCGCGCATCCTGCGGATTCTCGACCAGCACGGGATCGAGGCGACCTGGACGGCCGCGGCCCTGGCCCTGGAGCGCGCGCCGGACCTCGCCGCCGCCATCCGCGCCCGCGGCGACGAGGTGGCCGCCCACGGCTATCGCTGGACCCACCAGTTCTGGATGGACGAGGCCAAGGAGCGCGAGTTTATCACCAAGGCCGCCGACTCGATCGAACGGACGATCGGCGCCCGCCCGTCGGGCTGGCTGTCGCGCTACCTGCACACCGACAACACCCGCCGGCTGATCGCCGAGGCCGGGTTCAGCTACCACATGGACGACTATTCCGACGACTTTCCCTTCTGGGACCGCGTCGAGACGGCGGACGGCCAGTCAAAGCCGATGGTCATCCTGCCCTACGCCATGGACTCCAACGACATGAAGTTCTGGCTGGCCCCATCGCTGACCGCCAAGGACTGGCTGGACTACGCCGTGGCCACCTTCGACGAGCTGCACGCCGAGAGCCAGGAGGTCGGCGCGCGGATGATGAGCCTTGGCCTGCACCTGCGGATCATCGGCCGTCCGGGCCGCATCGGCGCCTTCCGCAAGTTCCTGGATCACGTCACCGCCCAGGAGGGCGTTTGGATCGCCTGTCGGAGAAAAATCGCCCAGGCGTTCGCTGAGGCCGTGCCGATAGGCGATTGACGCCTATGACCTTTCGCTCGCTGCTCTTCGTTCCCGGGACGCGCCCGGATCGCTTCGGCAAGGCCCTGGACGCCGGGGCCGACGCCGTCTGCATCGATCTGGAAGACGCCGTGCCACCGGCCGGCAAGGCGGAGGCGCGCGCCTCCGCCCTCGCCTTCCTTAGCCAGCTGCACACCGCCGTGGTCGGCCTGCGGATCAACGGCGTGCGCACCCTGGAGGGCCTGAAGGATCTCGTGGCTCTGGCCGAGAGCGAGGCCCGCCCCGCCTTCCTGATGATCCCCAAGGTCGCCGCACCGGAAGACCTGCTGACCGCCAACGAGATCCTGCCGGGCCTGGCGCTGTGGCCGGTCGTCGAGTCCGCCGAGGGCCTGCGCAGGGCCTTCGACATCTGCGCCGCGCCAGGCGTGGCCGGCGCGCTGTTTGGAGGCGCGGACCTGTCGGCCGATCTCGGCTCGACGATGGACTGGGACGCCCTGCTGCTGGGCCGCGGCACGCTGATCGCCGCCTGCGGCCGCGCCGGCGTCGCCTCGCTGGACGTGCCGCACCTGAACATCGCCGATCCGGACGACCTGACCGCCTCGACCCTGAGGGCCAAGGCCCTGGGCTTCACCGGCCGGTCCTGCATCCACCCAGCCCAGGTGGCCGCGGTGAACGCCGCCTACACCCCCTCGCCCGCCGAGATCGAGCGCGCCCAGCGCGTGGTCGAGGCCTTCGACGCCGCCGGCGGGGCCGCCGCCCTGCTGGATGGCAAGCTGATCGAACTGCCGGTCATCCGCGCCGCACGGCGCGTGCTCGACCGCGCGCAAGTCTAGGAGACTCCCCATGTCGCAGAACTGGAAAGAGGTCGGTCCTCAGCGCTATCGCGAGACCTTCGGCCGCTATTTCGAGGACTTCATCGTCGGCGACGTCTACGAGCACCGCCCCGGCAAGACGGTGACCGAGTACGACAACCACCTGTTCACGCTGCTGACGCTGAACACCCACCCGATGCACTTCGACGCCGAGTTCGCCAAGGCCTCGGAGTTCAAGAAGAACCTGGTGGTCAGCCCCTACACCCTCGCCCTGCTGATCGGCATGAGCGTGACCGACGTCTCGCAGAAGGCGATCGCCAACCTCGGCATGGACGAGGTGAAGTTCAGCGCCCCGGTGTTCGCCGGTGACACGATCTATGGCGAGAGCGAAGTGCTGGCCAAGCGCGAGAGCAAGTCGCGCCCCGGCCAGGGCATCGTCACGATCCTGACCACCGGCATCAACCAGGACGGCACGGTCGTCTGCACCTTCAAGCGCAACATGCTGATCCCGGCGCGCGGCCACGCCGTCGAGGACAAGGTCGGGAACTACTAGGATGAGCGAGATCTCGGAAGCCGATGAACGCGCCATCCTCGACGCCATCGACAAGTGGCTGGAGAAGAAGGTCGCCCCCGTGGCGATGCAGCTTGAGCACGACGACGAGTATCCGCATGCCCTCGTGGAGGACATGAAGGACCTCGGTCTGTTCGGGGCCCTGATCGATCCGGAATACGGCGGCCTTGGCCTGTCGGCCCTGACCTACTCTCGGATCGTCACCAAGATCAGCGCCGAGTGGATGAGCCTGACGGGCGTCTTCAACTCGCACCTGATGATGGCCATGGTCGTCCAGAAGTTCGGCACGCAAAAGCAGAAGGACTTCTGGCTGCCCCGCTTCGCCACCGGCGAACTGCGCGGGTGCCTAGGCCTCACCGAGCCGGACGCCGGCACCGACCTGCAGGGTATCCGCACGGTCGCCAGGCGCGAAGGCGACGACTACGTCGTCAACGGCGCCAAGACCTGGATCACCAACGCCATCGAGGGCCATGTCTCGGCCCTGCTGGTCAAGACCGATCCCCAGGCCCAGCCGCGCCACAAGGGGATGAGCATGCTCATCACCCCGAAGATCGATCCTGTGACCCACGCCCCGATCGCCGGGGTCAGCAACGGCCGCAAGCTGGAGAAGCTGGGCTACAAGGGCATCGACAGCGGCGAGTTCATCTTCGAGGACTATCGCTGCGACGCCGAGCTGTGCCTGGTGGGCGGCGAGGAAGGCCAGGGCTTCCTGATGGCCACCGGCGGCCTGGAGATCGGCCGCATCAACGTCGCCGCCCGCTCGGTCGGCATCGCCAAGCGCGCCCTGGCCGAAAGCGTCAAGTACGCCCAGGTCCGCAAGACCATGGGCAAGCCGATCGCCCAGCACCAGGCCATCCAGCTGAAACTGGGCGAGATGGGGGCCAAGACCCGCGCCTCGGAGCTGCTCGTGGAAGACGCCGCCAAGGCCTATGACCGCGGCGAGCGCGTCGACATGGAAGCCGGCATGGCCAAGTACTATGCGTCGGAAACGGCGCTGTACGTGGCCACCGAGGCCATGCGCATCCACGGCGCCTACGGCTATTCGAAGGAATATCCGATCGAGCGCCTGGTCCGCGACGCCCCGCTGATGTGCATCGGCGAAGGCACCAACGAGATGCAGCGGATCATCATCGCCCGCCAGCTCGTGGCCCGGAACCCGGTCTGATGGGGAAAGACGTTCGCCACCCGCTCGCCGGGATCAAGGTGCTGGCCGTCGAGCAGTACGGCGCCGGCCCCTACGCCACCCAGCTGATGGCCGAGCTGGGCGCCGAAGTCGTCAAGATCGAGGCCCCGGCAATGGGCGGCGACGTCAGCCGCGCCACCGGCCCGTTCTTTCTGGGAACGGCCGACAGCCAGTTCTTCCAGACCTTCTCGCGGTCGAAGAAGTCCATCGCGCTCGACATCAAGACCCCTGAGGGTCGCGCGGCCTTCGAGGGTCTGGTGCGCGAGGCCGACATGGTGGTCGACAACCTGCGCGGCGATCAGCCGGGCAAGATGCGGCTGACCTATGGCGACCTGAAGAGTGCCAACCCCGCCATCGTCTGCGGCCACCTTTCCGCTTACGGACGCGGCAACAGCCGGGCCGGCTGGCCGGGCTACGACTACCTGATGCAGGCCGAGGCCGGGCTGATGAGCCTGACCGGCGAACCCGACGCGCCGCCGGCCCGGCTGGGCGTGTCGATGGTCGATTTCATGACCGGGACCATGCTGGCCTTCGGCGTGGTCAGCGCCCTCCTCTCGGCCCGCACGACGGGGCAAGGCTGCGACGTTGACGTGTCGCTTTTCGACGTGGCGCTGCACCAGCTCTCCTATCCCGCCGTCTGGGCGATGAACGAGGGCTACAAGGTCCAGCGCCTGCCGCGCGGCGCCCACCCGTCTATCGCGCCCTCGCAGGCAGTGAAGACCGCCGACGGCTGGGGCCTGGTCATGTGCCAGACCCCGAAGTTCTGGGAGGCGCTGTGCGACCTGGCCGGCGCGGCCGAGCTGAAGGCCGACCCGCGCTTTTCCGACATCCCCAGCCGCCATGCCAACCGCCCGGCCTTGAGCGAGGCGATGGACGGGCTGTTCGGGACCAAGACCACTGCCGAATGGACCGCGCTGCTGGGCGGCAAGGTGCCCTTCGCGCCGATCCTGGAAATGATGGACGCGCTGGATAACCCGTTCGTGGCCGAGGTGGGCATGCGCGACGTCGTCGCCCATCCTGACCGAGCGGAAGGCTTGGCCATGCTGGCCTGCCCCGTGAAGATCGACGGCGAACGAATGCCGGGAGCCCGGGCGCCCAAGCTCGGCGAGCATACGAACGAGATTCTGGGAGCAGCCTCGTGAAGCTGGAAGGCGTCCGCGTTCTCGACCTGTCGTTCTTCCTGCCGGGGCCGATGCTGACCCTGATGATGGCCGACCACGGCGCGGACGTACTGAAGATCGAGCCGCCCGGCGAAGGCGATCCGGCTCGCGAGATCGGCTATCGCAAGAACGGGACGAGCGTCTGGTTTCGTAACACCAGCCGCGGCAAGCGCAGCATCCAGGTGGACCTGAAGTCCGCCGGGGGCCGCGCCCTGCTGCTCGACCTGGCCGCAGAAGCCGACGTGGTGGTCGAGGCCTTCCGGCCCGGCGTGATCGGCCGCCTGGGCTTCGACTACGAGGCCGTCAAGGCGCGCAATCCGCGCGCCGTCTATGTGGCGATCTCGGCGTTCGGCCAGACCGGCCCCTATCGCGACCGACCCGCCCACGACATCGCGGTACAGGCCCTGGCCGGCATGGTGTCGTTGAGCGAAGGCTTCGACGGCAAACCGACCCCGCCGAACATGCCGGTCGCCGACGCTCTGGCTTCGCTCACCGCCCTGTCTGGCGTGCTGATGGCCCTGCTGCGGCGGGAGAAGACCGGCCTGGGCGACTATGTGGACGTGGCCATGTACGACAGCGTGCTGGCCTGGACGCCCAACGTCACCGGCAAGATCTTCGCCACCGGGCAGGCGCACACGCCCAAGGACGAGCGCTCGTGGGGCGGCAACGCCATGTACGGGCTCTACGAATGCGCCGACGGCCAGTGGATCTGCCTGGGCGGCTCGGAGGTGAAGTTCGCCCGCAACCTGCTGGCGGGCCTCGATCGCCTCGATCTCCTGCCCTATGCCGAGCTGCAACCCGGTCCGGGCCAGGAACCGCTGCGCGCCTTCCTGCGCGACGCCTTCATCACCAAGAGCCGCGCTGACTGGGAAGCCTGGTTCGAAGGCCGAGACGTCTGCTTCGCGCCGGTGCGAACGCTGAAGGAGGCCTTCGAGGATCCGGCCATGGCCGCGCGGGGCATGCTGTCACGCGACGCCGACGGCAATGAGATCGTCGGCACGCCGATCCTCTTCAGCGGCGAGCCGGCGGTCATCGACCCGGTTCCGCCCGCCCTGGGCGCGGGTCCTGCGGGGTGGCGAGACCGGTAGCCTCCCCCTTCCAAAAGCTCGTCGCCCCAGCCAGAGCGCCAGGACGACGAGCAAGTTGGAAGAGGAAGACGTCAGGATCCCGTCCGCTCGCGCTCCATCTGGGCCAGCAGCATCGGCCCGGCTTCCATCAGCAAGAACGCGCTGGTCAGCAACAACAGAACACGCATCAGCATGGCGGCTCTCCTGCATCGCGGACCGTCCCCCCGGAAGGTCCGCGAACGGAAGGCTGAACGCGTCTCGTCCAGTCTTGACGGAGATTTCGCGTTTGCTCGACTGGCGGACACCCGCGCCGTTGTCCGCTGTGCGCGCAAACCCGAACGCCGCGCCAAAGAGCGACCGGCGCCGCTGCTAGCGTCGCCGCATGATCGCCGCGCAAGCCCTTGTCGACCACGCCCTTTCCCTGCGCTGGGACGCCCTGCCAGACGCCGTACAGGCCGACGCCCGCCGGCTGCTGCACGATGCGGTTGCGGTGGGGGCGGCCGGCGCCGGGGCGGCGTATTCTGACGCCATCCTGGCGGCGGCGCGCGACTGGGGCGGCGAAGGCGAAGGCCTCGTGCTCGGCCGTCCGGGCGTGCGCCTGCCGCCGGCCCAGGCGGCCTTCGTCAACGCCTTCCAGCTGCACGGGCAGGAGTACGACTCCGTCCACGAGAAGGCGGTGCTGCACCCGCTGCCGACCATCGTGCCGGCCCTGATCGCCGAGCTCGACCGCTCGGGCCCGTACAGCGGCGAGGAAGTGCTGGCGGCCATGGTCGCCGGGGTCGACGTCGCTATCGCTCTGGGGGTCGCTGCAACGACGCCCTTGCGCTTCTTCCGGCCGGCCACGGCGGGGGTGTTCGGAGCGACGGCGGCCCTGGCGCGGCTGAAGCGCCTGCCGCGCGAGACGGCGATGGACGCCATGGGCTACGCCCTGGCCTTCAGCAGCGGCACCATGCAGGCCCACACCGAGGGCAAGCCCGCCCTGCCCGTCCAGGTCGCCGCCGCCGCCCGCTCGGCCCTGCAGGCGATCGACGTCGCGCAGGCGGGCCTGCCCGGTCCGCGCGACTGGCTGGAAGGGCCGTTCGGCTACCTGCCGCTGTTCGAGACCGGGTTCGACCTCGCGCCCGTACTGGCCGATCTCAAGGACCGCCGCCGTATCGCCGAGGTCGCCTGCAAGCCCTTCCCCACGGGCCGCGCCTGCCACGGCGGGCTGGTGGCGGTGCGCAAGCTGGCCAACGAGCATGGCGTCGGCCCTGGCGATCTCGACAGCCTTACCTATTCGGCGCCGCCGCTGATCCACCACCTGGTGGGTCGCGTCGCCAAGCCGGAGATGGACACCGCCTACGCCCGCCTGTGCCTGCCCTATCTGGCCGCCGTGATGCTGACCCGCGGCCGCGTGGGCCTGGACGACTACACGCTCGAACGCCTCAGCGAAGCCGACATCCTGGCCCTGGCCGCCCGCATCGTCGTGGAGCCCGACGGCAATCCCGATCCCGCCGCCTTCGTACCCGCCCGCGCCGTCGCTCGCCTGAAGGACGGCCGCGAGATCGTGCTCGACGTCACCGCTCAGCTCGGCTCGCCCGACTTCCCGATGAGCCGCGACGAGCACCTGGAAAAGGCTCGCTCGTGCCTGGCCTTCGTCGGCCTGGAGACGATCCACGCCCCGCTGACCGAACTTTTCGACCGCTTCGACACCCTGGCCGACGCCCGCGAGGCCTTCCTCCTCGCCAGCGGCGGCTGAGCTCCCCAAGGTTATCCATGCCCCACCAGACCTACTGGCAGTCGCTCGACTATCCGGCCATCGTCGCCAATCACCCGATCGGCGAGGCCTTCACGCGCTTTGCGACCACCACCAGCCGCGACGAACTGCGGGCGCTGCAGAACCGCCTGTTCCTGCGCTGCGTCGACCGCGCCTGGAAGACGCCCTTCTACCAGCGCCTGTGGGGCGCCGCAGGCATCCAGCCCGGCGACATCCGCTCGCTCGACGACCTGCCGCGCCTGCCCAGCTTCGACAAGTCCGACATCATGGCCTCGCTGGAGGCCAGCCCGCCGTTCGGCGACTTCGCCGGCTTCGAGGGCTATCCGGAAGGCCAGCGGCCGCCGGTGATGCTGCACACCACCTCGGGCACCACGGGCTCGCCCCAGGTGCTGCTGTTCGGCCCCAAGAGTCGCGAGGTGCAGAACCTGCTCTTGGCCCGCAACTACCAGTTCCAGGGCCTGCGGCCCGACGACGTGGTCCACTCGGTCTATGGCCACGGCATGATCAACGGCGGCCACTATGTGCGCGAGGCGGTGACCCGCTGGACCAGCGCCGTCTTCCTGTCGGCCGGCACCGGGGTCGAGACCCGCTCGGCCCAGCAGGTCGAGATCATGAAGCGTTTCAAGGCCAGCGTCCTGGTCGGGTTTGGCGACTACCTCAAGAAGCTGGCCGACACGGCCGTCGAGATGGGCATCGAGCCAGGCCGCGACATCCCCGTGCGGCTGATCTCGGCGCATCTGGGCCGCGAGGACCGGGCGGCGATGGAGAAGGCCTGGGGCGGCGCCAAGTGCTTCGACTGGTACGGCGTGGGCGACACCGGCCTGATCGCCGGCGAAGGCCCCGACCGCGACGGCCTCTACGTGCACGAGGACGCTCATTACCTCGAGATTTGCGACATCGACACCGGCGCGGCCGTCGCCCCCGGCGAGCTGGGCGACATGGTCGTCACCTGCCTCTTCAAGGACGACCTCTATCCGCTGATCCGTTTCAATACTCACGACGTGACGCGGGCGATCCCCAAGGCCTCGTCGATCGACGTTGTGTTCCAGCGGATCGAGGGGTTCCTCGGGCGCTCGGACAACATGGTCAAGATCCGGGGCATCAACATCTTCCCGCAAGGCGTCGGCGCGATGCTGGAGCACGCCCCGGCCTTCGCGGGCGAGTTCATCTGCCGCGCGCGCCGCGACGCCACCGGCCGCGACAGCTTCGCGGTGACCGCCGAGACCACGGCGCCGACCGAGGAATGGCGTGATATCGCCAGCTTCTACGGCGAGGTGCTGAAGCGGAAGATCGGCATCGAGGTCGAGATCGAACTGGCCCCGAAGGGCGCGACGGCGGGCCTGACCCAGATCGACGTGCGCCAGAAGCCGATCCGCCTGATCGACGAGCGCTACTGAGGTGAGCGGCTTCTCCGATCCCATCGTCGCGGCGGGCGTGGCGGGCCTGCCGGCGCTCTATACGGCCGGCGCCAGCCCGGTCGATGTGACCGAGATCTATCTGGACCGGATCGCGCGGCTGAACCCGGCCATCAACGCCGTGGTCGAGCTCGACGCCGCCGGGGCCAGGGCCGAGGCGCGGGCCAGCGCCCGCCGATGGGCCGCCGGCCAGCCGCTGTCGCCGATCGACGGCGCACCCATCGCGGTGAAGGCCAATATCGCCGTCGAGGGCCTGGCCCACACCGCCGGGATCAAGGCCTATGCCCGCAACATCGCGCCGGCCGACGCCGCCTGCGTGGCGCGGCTGCGAGCCGCCGGGGCCGTGATCCTCGGCACGCTGAACATGCACGAGGCCGCGTTGGGCGCGACCAACGACAACGCCTTTCTCGGACGCTGCGAGAACCCCCACCGCGCCGGCTTCACGCCCGGCGGCTCATCGGGCGGCTCGGCGGCGGCCGTGGCGGCGGGGCTGTGCGCCGCGGCGCTGGGCACCGACACCATGGGCAGCGTGCGCCTGCCGTCGTCGTACTGCGGCGTGGTCGGCTACAAACCGGCGCTGGGCGCAATACCGACCGGCGGCGTCACGGCGCTGTCCTGGACGCTGGACCACGTCGGCGTCCACGCCCGTTCGGTCGAGGATGCGGCGCTGATCGCCCAGGCCTGCGGCGTCGAGCCCGCCGTCACGTCGGACGAGCGGGCGGTGGCCGTGCTCGACCTCGACGGCCTGGTCACGCAGGAACCAGCCGTGGCCGAGGGCTTCGCACGGACACTGGACGGTATGACCGCCGCCGGCTGGCGGCTCGAGCGGCTGCGCATCGACGACCTGGACCTGGGCGCCCTGCGCCGGGCGGGCCTGCTGATCAGCGAGGTCGAGGGCGGGATCGAGCACCGCCGCGGTCTGACCCTGGACCCGGAAGGCTTCACGCAGGACCTGCGGTCGCTGCTGGCCTGGGGTGCGCGGCAGACGCCCGCCAGGCTGGCCGAAGCCTATCACCTGATTGATGAAGCGAAGCGAAAAATCATAGCTGTGACAGGGCCCTACAGCGCCCTTCTGACCCCGACCACGCCCCAGCAGGCTTTCGCCTTCGGCGACGGCGCCCCGGCCAGCCAGGCGGACCTGACGGCGCTGGCCAACGTGCTGGGCGCGCCGGCCTTCGCTCTTCCGGCTGGCGTCGCCGGTGGCCTGCCGCTGTCGCTGCAGGTGATCGGTATGGCCGACGGCCCTACCCAGGCGCTGGCGGCGCGACTGTCCCAAGCTCTGCCGGCCCCGACCGCTCCGGGGAGCTTCCGATGACCGCCTTCGCAGACGGCGCCCTGACGCTGGACCTCGGCGACGACGTCGCCACGCTGACCTTCGACCGGCCGGCCAAGCGCAACGCCATCACCTTGGCCATGTGGCGCGCCCTGCCCGACGCCTGCGCGGCTTTTGCGTCATCGGACGCCAAGGTGCTGATCGTCACCGGTCGCGGCGGCCATTTCGCGGCCGGCGCCGACATCGGCGAGTTCGAGGCGGTCTATGCGACGCCGCAAAGCGCCGCCAACTACAACGCTGCGATCGCCGCCGGGATCGGCGCGATCGCGAGCCAGGAAAAGCCGGTGCTGGCCGCCATCGAAGGCGCCTGCGTCGGCGGCGGCCTGGCCGTAGCCCTGGCCTGCGACCTGCGGATCGCCGCGCCGGACGCGCGTCTGGCCATCACCCCGGCCAAGCTCGGCCTGACCTACAGCCTCGAAGACACCAAGCGGCTGGTGGACGCCGTCGGCGCGTCGGCGGCCAAGGACATCCTGGTCACGGGGCGGCTGCTGGGCGCCGAGGAGGCGCTGCGGCTCAGGCTGATCGACGCGATCGAGCCCGACGTCCCCGCTGCGGTCGCGGCCAAGGCCGCCGAGATTTCGGCGGCGTCGCAGGTGACCGTGCGGGCGATCAAGGCTACGATCCGGGCGATCCTCGCCGGCGCCGTCGAGGACGACGCCGCCACCCGCGCGGCCTTCGTGGCGTCGGTTTCGGGTGCGGACTTCATCGAGGGGCGCACGGCTTTCCTGGAGAAGCGGAAAGCCGTGTTTCCGGAGCGGTGAGCCCCTTGATCCCTCTCTCATGGAGAGAGAGACGCCTACCGCTCCAGCTCGACCAGTTCGTACCAGGTCTGCATGTAGCCGCCGACGCCGCCCTTCACGAACAGCGAGTGCTCGTCGGCCGTGACCCACATGTCGTAGGTTGGATGTTCGCCATCCTTGCTGACCATGCCGCCATCCTCGCCCAGGAAGCGGAAGCGACGGCAGGCGAAGGTCCCGGCCGGGGTCGTGGTCTCTTCCTCGCCGACATATTCCAGCGTGATGCTGCTCTCGACGATCTGCGGCGGCGTGGCGCCCCGGTGGTCGACGGAGGGCAGGAAAATGCGAAGCTTGCGCTTGTGCGGCCCCTTGGCGACGTCCATCACCTTGCAGATGTAGGCGTCGCCGATGATCGGGTGAGTGCCGAAGCCGTCGAAGAAGCCATTGGTCGGCATCTTCTGCGACAGGCGGCCGATCGACGGGCCATAGCTCTCGCACTCGATGAATTCCTCGGTGAACCGGAACCAGCCCGAGCCCATGAACCGGTCGCCGACCGTCAGGCGCAGGTGCAGGTCCATCGGCCGGCCGTGCTCGTCCAGCGAATAGATCGCGTCACGCAGGACGGTCGGATCAGGCTCGTCGATCTCGCACTGGGCGCGGATCGTCACCTTGCCGTCGGTGTGGCGGGTCATGGCGAAGTGCTCGCGGCCCCGCTCCTGGCCTTCGCGGCCAGGCTTGCGCGAGGTGTAGAGGATCTTGCCGCGGATGGTCTGGTGCTTCATGGCGATCTCGACTGTGGAACCACCCTCGTCCTTCGACGGGCTCAGGATGAGGGCTACTGTGCGGGCGGCGGTACGAGATCCTCACGCTGAGCTTGTCGAAGCGCGAGGACCCCGCTGGCTCAGAAAGCGGCGATGCCCGTGATCGCCCGGCCCAGGATCAGGGCGTGGACGTCGGCCGCGCCTTCGTAGGTGTTGACCGTCTCGAGATTGGCGGCGTGGCGCATGACGTGGCTGGCGCCGGAGATGCCGGCCCCGCCGTGGATGTCGCGAGCCTCGCGGGCCATGACCAGCGCCTTGCCGCAGTTGTTGCGCTTGAGCATGCTGATGGCTTCCGGAACCCAGTCGCCGGCGTCCAGGCGGCGGCCCAGCGCCAGCGCGCCTTCGAAGCCCAGGGCGATCTCGGTCTGCATGTCGGCCAGCTTCTTCTGGATCAGCTGGCGGGCGGCCAGCGGACGGCCGAACACGACGCGGTCGGCGACATAGGCCGCGCTGGTCTCAAGGCAGAAGCGCGCCGCGCCCATGGCGCCCCAGGCGATGCCGTAGCGGGCCTTGTTGAGGCACGAGAACGGACCGCGCAGGCCCTTCACGTTCGGCAGCATGGCGTCTTCCGGCACCAGCACGTCCTGCAGCACGATCTCGCCGGTGATCGAGGCGCGCAAGCTGAGCTTGTCGTCGATCTTGGGGGTGGTGAAACCTTCGGTCCCGCGCTCGACCAGGAAGCCGCGGATCTCGCCGTCGAGCTTGGCCCACACCAGGGCGACGTCCGAAATCGGGCTGTTGGTGATCCACATCTTGGCGCCGTTGAGCACGTAGCCGCCGTCGACCTTGCGAGCCACGGTCCGCATCGAGCCCGGATCCGAGCCGCCGTCGGCTTCCGTCAGGCCAAAGCAGCCGATCAGCTCGCCGCGCGCCATCCCCGGCAGCCACTTGCGCTTCTGCTCCTCCGAACCGAAGGCGTAGATCGGGTACATGACCAGCGACGACTGCACGCTCATGGCCGAGCGATAGCCGCTGTCGACGGCTTCGATCTCGGCGGCGATCAGGCCGTAGGCCACGTGGCTGACGGCCGCGCCGCCGTATTCTTCCGGCAGGGTCGAGCCCAGTAGGCCAAGCGCGCCCATCTCGGTCATGATCTCGCGATCAAAGCGGCCGTCGGCATAGGCCGACACCACGCGCGGCAGCAGTTGCTCCTGCGCGTAGGCGCGGGCCGCGTCGCGGATCAGGCGCTCGTCCTCGGTCAGCCGGGCGTCGAGGGCGAGCGGGTCTTTCCAGTCAAAGCCGGCGGTTTGGCCAGAAGCGTTTTGGGGAGCGGCGTCGAGGGGCATGGAAGGCTAGTCCTCCGGCGGCCGGAAATGACCGCACAGCAATTGATCTGAACTTCCGCCTTTCTAGCCGGGGGCCCCGCGCCTACCCCGGTCGCCGCTGGATTTGACCGGGAGGCGATTAGGTTGGGCGGACGGACCCTAGTGGAGAAGGTGATCGCCAAGGCCGCGGGTCTGCCGGACGTACGCGCCGGCGACCTCGTGACGGCCAGGGTGGATCTGGCCTTCGCTCACGACAGCAGCGGCCCGCGCCGCTGGCGTCCGCTGCTGGAAGAGCTGGGCGTGGGCCTGTGGGACCCGTCCAAGGTGGCCATCGTCTCGGACCACTACGTTCCCGCCGTCGACGCGGAGTCGGCGGCGATCCTGAAAGGAACGCGCGACTTCGCCCGCGACTACGGCGTCTCCAATTTCTTCGACATGGTGGGCATCTGCCACCTTGTCTTGCCCGAACACGGCCTGATCCGTCCGGGCGCCTTCATCGCCGGCGGCGACAGCCACACGCCCACGGCGGGGGCCTTCGGGGCCTATGCGGCCGGCTACGGCGCCACCGACATGGCCGCCATCGCCGCCACCGGCGAGACCTGGCTGGCCGTGCCCGAGACGATCCGCGTCGAGTGGACCGGAAGCTTCGCCCCAGGCGTGACCGCCAAGGACGTCATGCTGTTCCTGTGCCGGGAACTGGGCATGGACAACGCCTTCAAAGCCGTGGAATTCGCGGGCCCTCTCGTCGAGGCCATGCCGATGGCCGAGCGCATGGTGCTGGCCAACATGGCCGCCGAACTGGGCGCCGAGACGGGCGTCGTGGCGCCCGACGCCATAACCTTCGCCTATCTGGCCGCACGCGGCGCGCCGGTCGAGGACGAGGCCGCCGCCCTGGCCCTGCATTCGGACGCCGACGCGACCTACGCCGCCGTGCACCGCTTCGACGCCTCGGACCTGGTCCCGCAGATCGCCGCCCCGCACTCGCCGGCCAACACCCGCGACGCGACGGAATTCTCCGAGGTCCGCATCGACCAAGCCTATATCGGCGCCTGCGTGGGGGCCAAGATCGAGGACCTGCGGATGGCCGCCCAGGTGCTGCAAGGCCGCCGCGTAGCGCCGGGGGTGCGCCTGCTGGTGGCGCCGGGCTCGGCCCGCACGGCCGAGCTGGCCGCGCGCGAGGGCGTGATGGAGACCCTGCTGACGGCCGGGGCGGTGCTGATGCCCTCGGGCTGCGGGGCCTGCGCCGGCATGGGCGCAGGGATCCTGGCCGAAGGCGAGACCTGCATCTCCTCGACCAACCGCAACTTCCAGGGGCGGATGGGTCATGCGGGGGCCAACGTCTATCTCGGCTCGCCCTACGCCGTGGCCGCCGCGGCCGCCGCCGGCCGCATCGTCGATCCCCGCCCCTTCCTGACGGGAGCCGCCTGATGTCCCGCGCCTTCGTCTTCGGCGACGCTGTCGACACCGACCTCCTGACCCCCGGCAACCTGATGAAGCTGCCGCCGGCTGAGTTGGCGCAGCATTGCCTGCGCGCCATCGCGCCGGACTTCGCCTCCACTGTCCAGCCCGGCGACATCGTGTTCGCCGGGGCCAATTTCGGCCTCGGCTCGTCGCGCGAGCAGGCGGCCGTTTCCTTACGTCTTCTTGGCGTCTCCGCGGTGCTGGCGACCTCGTTCGCCCGCATCTTCTACCGCAACGCCATCAACCTCGGCTTGCCGGCCTTCGTGTTTCCCCAGGTCGGCGAGGTGAGCGACGGCGATCGGATCTCTTTGGATCCGGTCGCCGGACGTCTCGAGAATTTGACCACGGGCAAGGTCTACGCCCTGACGCCGATCCCGCCGCACCTGATGGTGATGATCGAGGACGGCGGCCTGATCCCCCACCTGAAACGACGCCTGAAGGGAGCCGCCGCATGAGCCTGCGCGACCGCCTCGCCCAAGACACGCCCCTGCTCGCCCCCGGCGCCTATGACGCCCTGTCGGCCCTGCTGATCGAGCAGGCCGGCTTCGAGGCGATCTACCTGTCCGGCGCCTCGATCGCCTACACCCAGCTTGGCCGTCCCGACATCGGCCTGGTGTCGTTCGACCATGTGGCCGACGTCGTGGGCCGCGTGGCCGAACGCGTGAAGCTGCCGCTGATCGTCGACGGCGACACGGGCTTTGGCAACGCCGTCAACGTGCAGCGCACGGTGCGGATCTTCGAACGCATGGGCGCCTCGGCGATCCAGCTGGAAGACCAGACCTTCCCCAAGAAGTGCGGCCACCTGGCCGACAAGAGCCTGGTTCCGACCGCCGAGATGGCCGGCAAGATCCGCGCGGCGCTAGACGCCCGGGCCAGCGACCAGACGCTGATCATCGCCCGCACGGATGCGATCGGGGTGGAAGGCTTCGAGGCCGCGCTTGACCGCGCCCACGCCTATGTCGAGGCCGGCGCCGACGTGCTGTTCGTCGAGGCCCCGCGCACCATCGGCGAGATGAGCGCCATCGCCCACGCTTTCGCAGGAAGGGTTCCGCTGCTGGCCAACATGGTCGAAGGCGGCAAGACCCCGCTGCTGGACGTCAATGAGTTGGGCCGCATCGGCTTCAAGCTGGTGATCTCGCCCGGCGCCCTGGTCCGCGCCCTGATCCCGACAGCCGAGGCCTTCCTCGCCAGCCTCAAGGCCAACGGAGCCACGCGTCCGTTCGCAGAGCGGATGATCGACATGGGCGGGGTGAACGAGCGCATCGACCTTGCTGGAATGGTCGAGACCGGCGCGGCCTACGCCGCGAGCTAGCGTGGAGCGTCAGATGCAGGCCGATCCCAACCTTTACGACCACTGGCCCTATCGCGACCGCCCCAAGATCGTCTGGCCGGGCGGCAAGAAGCTGGCCTTCTGGATCGCGCCCAACATCGAATATTACGAACTCGATCCGCCCAAGAACCCGCAGCGTCCCGGCTGGCCCAAGCCCTCGCCGGACGTGGTGGGCTACTCGCAGCGCGACTGGGGCAACCGGGTCGGCCACTGGCGGCTGATGGAGCTGCTCGACAAGTACGGCATGCGCGGCTCGATCTCGCTGTCGGTCGGCTTGCTCGACCACCATCCGGAGATCATCGAGGCCTGCGTGGCGCGGAACTGGGAGTTCTTCAGCCACGGCATCTACAACACCCGCTATTCCTACGGCATGGACGAGGCTCAAGAGCGGGCCGTGATCGAAGACTCGATCCGCTCAGTCGAGGCCGCCACCGGCCAGCGCATCCGGGGCTACCTGGCGCCGGCCCTGACCCACACCGAGAAGACCTTCGACCTCTTGGCCGAAAACGACGTCTGGTACACCTGCGACCTCTTCCAGGACGACCAGCCCCAGCCGGTGAAGACCAGGACCGGCAAGCTGATCTCGATGCCCTATTCGCTGGAGGTCAACGACGTCATCACCTATGGCGCGCTGTCGATGAGCCCCTGGCGCTACGCGGACGTGCTCAAGCGCCACTTCGACCAGCTTCTGGAGGAAGGCGAGAAGTCCGGCACGGTGATGTGCATCCCGCTGCACGCCTATCTCGTCAGTCAGCCGCACCGCATCCGGCCGTTCGAGGACGCCCTGCGCCATATCGCCGGCCATGACGAGGTGTGGGTCACCACAGCCCGCGAGATCGCGCAGCACTATCGCGACAACTACTTCGACCAGACCGTGGCGGACATCGCCGCCCGCGGCCTCGCCACGCCGGGAACGGGGTTTGCCCATGCCGCTGCCTGACGAACACCTGATCTATCCGCACCGCTCCTACGGCATGGACCAGGACCGCTACGCCTGGCGCCCGGCGACTGAACGCGCGCCGATCGCCTTGCCGGGCGGCGCGGCCATGGCGGCGATGATCGTCGTGCCGATCGAGCATCATCCGCTCAATCCTCCGGGCAAGCCGTTCAAGCATCCCGGCGCCATGGTCACCCCCTATCCGGACCTGCGCCACTACACGACGCGCGACTACGGCAACCGGGTGGGCGTCTATCGCATCCTCGACGCCCTGAAAGCGGCGGGGATGAAGGCGACTTTCCCGATCAACGCCGATCAGTTGGAACGCCTGAAGCCGCTGGTCGAGGCGATCCTGGCCGATGGCCACGAGATCGCCGCCTATGGCCTGTCGACTACCCACATCCACTGGGGCGGCCTGGATCACGAGACCGAGGCCGCCTGGGTCGCCGAGGTGCACGCCCGGTTCGACGCGGCGGGCCTGAAGCCGCGCGCATGGCTCAGCCCGGCCCGGCAGCAGTCGTTCGCGACCCTCGATCTGATCCGCGCGGCGGGCTTCGACGTCTGCCTCGACTGGGAGCAGGACGAGGTTCCCTTGGCTATGAAGACCGAGGCCGGCGAGGTGATCGGCCTGCCGCTGTCCAACGAACTCGACGACCGCGCCCTGATGATCGACCGCCGCCAGAGCGAGGACGAGTGGGCGATCCAGGTGCTGGAGGCGGCCGACTACCTGACCCAGGACGCCGATCGCTTCGGCGGGCGGGTGCTGGGCTTCACCCTGACGCCGTATGTGACGGGACAGCCTTTCCGGATCTCGGCCCTGCGGCGGTTGCTGTCGGGGCTGGGGGAGATTGGGGTCAAGGCGATGACGGCGAGCGAGATCGCCTCCTGATCCTTCTCCCCTTGCGGGAGAAGGTGGCGGCGAAGCCGACGGATGAGGGGTCGCACGGACGGTTCTGAGAGCCCCCTCACCCGACCTCCTTCGGAGGCCACCCTCTCCCGCAAGGGGAGAGGGATCAGAGGATCAGCCCCATGGCGATGTCGTCCTCGAACGTGCCGTCCGGGAACCGCCCGCGCTTTTCCAGCCGTCCCTCTATCCGAAACCCAAGCCGCTCATAGAGTCGCAGGGCGCCGGCATTGCCCGCCCCGGCGTTCAGCTCCACCCGCACGATCGGCGGGTCCATGGCCCGGGCGGCCGCGAACAGCGCCTGGAACAGGGCCGAACCGACGCCCCTGCCCCGCCAGTCGGGATGCACGGCCACGGTCAGGTCGGACAGCACGTGCGAGAACAGCTTCACCGGAATGCGCACGGCGTGGATTTCGCCGATGACGGCGCCGGCTTCGTCCACCGCCAAGAGGCCGACGCCGTCGGCCAGAGCAGCGGTAAGCACCCGCGCGACGTAGGCGTCGGTTATTTCCTCGGGCCTCCGAGCGATGCCGCCAGGGATGGCGGCGGTGGCCCGGTGGACGCCGGCGACGGCTCCCGCGTCATCCATCGTCGTGGGGCGGATCGTGAAGCTCATCCGTCCCTCTGGAACGGATAGAAGCCGCCGCCCAGATCGAGGATGGCGGTCAGTTCGTCCAGCGCCTCGCGGCTTTCGACCAACAGGGCCGGGTCGGCCAGATCGGCGGGCGCCAGGCGGTCGCGATAACGGCGCCCGCCCCAGTCGGCGAGACGCTCATGCAGGCCTGCATCGAAGCGCTGCGCCGGATTGGCGGCGGCCAGCTCGTCTTCGGTCAGCACCACCCGCAGCCGCAGGCAGGCTGGACCGCCGCCGTTGCGCATGCTCTGGCGGACGTCGGCGTACTCCACCCGGCCGATCGGGCCGTTGGAGGCGACGAGGCCCTCGGCCACGGCGCGGGCACGAGGATTGTCGCGGGTCTCGCCAGGAGCCAGCAGCACCAAGCGATCCTCGCCGGGCAGCACGAGAAGCTGGGAATTGAAGAGGTAGCTCTTCACCAGGTCCTCGATCGGCAGGTCGGCCTCGAAAACCTCGACGAACACAGGCTCGAACAGGCCCTCGGCGGCGCGGCGGACCTCGGCCTCCATGCCGGCGCGGTCCTCGAAGGCTGCCTCGTGGAAGAACAGGGTCTCGCGCGTGCCCACGCAGACCACGTCGTTGTGGAAGGCCCCGCCGGCGATGGCGCGGCGGCCCTGGCGGGGGAAGACAGCGCGGGCGGCCGCGTGGCGGCGCTGGATCGCCTCGAAGGCCTCGCGGGTCTGGCGGGCGGGATAGGCGCCGCTCCAGTGCTCCCAGGCCTCGCGGCCCCAGACGAACAGGTTGACCCCGGCCTCGCCGTGCTCGGCGCAGAGCCGCACATGGTTGGCCGCGCCCTCGTCGGCGAAGTGCGGCTGGGCGGGCAGCGGGTCGTGGACGGCGAAGCGGGCCTCATCCGGGAACAGCCGGCGCAGGGACCGCGCTGTCTGCGGCCCCTCCAAGCTGCGGTGCAGGTTGGTCAGCAGGTTGGCGGGCGTGAAGTGGACGCGGCCGTCCGCAGTATCGGCGCTGGGCGTCACGGTGGCGGCGTTGGCGGCCCACATCGGCGAGGCCGAACAGGCGGCGGCGGCCAGGGCCGGGGCGGTCTTCCAGGCGCTTTCGATGACGTCGGCGTCGGAGCCGGTGAAACCGATCGACTTCAGGAACGCCACGGCGGGCCGCTCGTGCGGCGGCAGCACGAACTGCGGCACGCCCCAGTCGGCCAGGCGCCGCATCTTGTCGAGGCTCTCCAGCACCGCCGCGCGAGGGTCCGACACCTGGCCGGCGTTGACCTGGCTGGCGATGTTGCCGGGCGAGAGGCCGACATAGGAGTGGGTCGGGCCGACCAGGCCGTCGCAATTGGCTTCGACCGCCAGGCTCACGGGCGCAGGCCCTTGATGTCGCCGCTGGTGTCGAGCACCGTCCCGGCCTCGAAGCTCGCCACCGGATAGGCGCAGTAGTCGGCGGCGTAGTAGGCGCTGGGCCTGTGGTTGCCCGAAGCGCCCAGGCCGCCGAACGGCATGGTCCCGGCCGCGCCGGTGGTCGGACGGTTGAGGTTGACGACGCCGGCCCGGATGCGGGCCACGAAGCGATCCCACAGGGCCGGGTTCTCGCTGACCAGGCCCGCCGACAGTCCGTAGCGGGTGGCGTTGGCGGCGGCCAAAGCGTCTTCGAAGGAAGAAACCCGGCGCACCTGCAGGATCGGGGCGAAGATCTCCTCGTCGGGCACATCGACGCCGGTGACGTCGATCAGGCCCGGCGAGACGAAGGCGCCCGACAGGCCCTCGACGCGGCCGGGCTCCAGCAGGCGCTGGCCCTCGATACGGCCAGCCGCGGCCAGGGCGTGGCTGGCGGCCCGCTCGGAGATCAGCGGGCCCATGAACGGTTCGTCGCCGTTCCAAGGACCGATCGAGAGACGTGGGACGAGATCCAGCACGGCGTCGATGATCGCCTGGCCCTCCGCCCCGTCCGGCACGATCAGCCGGCGGGCGCAGGAGCAGCGCTGGCCCGTGGTGATGAAGGCCGACTGCGCCACCAGGGCCGCGACGGCGGCTGGGTCGCCGGCCTGCCAGGCCACCAGCGGATTGTTGCCGCCCAGCTCCAGCGCCAGGATCACGTCCGGCCGGTCGGCGAAGTGGCGGCGGAAGAAGGTCCCGGCCTGGGCCGACCCGGTGAACAGCAGGCCGTCGATCTCCTGGTCGATCAAGGCCTGGCCGACCTCGCGGCCGCCCTGCACCAGATTGACGACGCCGGCAGGCACGCCGGCCGCCTCCAGCGCCTCGACCAGCAGCTGGCCGGCCAGGGGGGTCTCTTCCGAGGGCTTGAAGACCACGGTGTCGCCCGCCAGCAGGGCCGGCACGATATGGCCGTTGGGCAGGTGGCCGGGGAAGTTGAACGGCCCCAGCACCGCCATCACGCCATGCGGCCGGTGGCGCAGCACCGCGCGGCCGAAGGGCATGGCGTTTTCGGCGACGCCCGTGCGTTCGTCATAGGCCTTGATCGAGGCGTCGACCTTGCCGGCCATCGAGGCCAGTTCGGCCTTGGTCTCCCACAGCGCCTTGCCGGTCTCGCGGCTCAAGGCCTCGGCATAGGCCGCCGAGCGCTCGACCAGCACCTCCTTGTAGCGACGCAGAATGGCGATCCGCGCATCGCGCGGCAGGTCGGCCCAGGGATGGAAGGCCTTGCGCGCGGCGGCGACGGCGGCCTCGACATCAGCGGACGAAGCCGTCGCCTCGCGCCAGACCGTTTCGCCGGTCGCCGGATCGGTGGAAACAGCCTCCGGCCCCTGCCCGCTCTTCCAGACGCCGTCGATGAACACGCCGCTCATGCCTTCACCCGCACGCTGTCGCCTTCGCTCACGCCGAGCGCGTCGGCCGTCACGCGATCCAGGATCGCCGCCTCGCCGTCGATCAGCACGGCCGCCCGCACGGCGCGGAAGCGCGAGACTTCCGTGGTCGAGATCAGCGCCTCCTCGCCAAACGCGTCCTCGCCGAGCCTCACGCGCAGCCGCTTGGCGTCGCGCACGGTGCGAATGTCGTCGCGCGGCGCGGCCACTGTCGGGCCGGCGTCGAACAGATCAACGAGGCCCTGGTAGCGGAAGCCCTCGCGCTCCAGCATGGCTCGGGCGGCCTCGCCGTCGCGGTGGACCTTGCCGATGACGTCGCGCGCGGCCGGCGCCAGAAGCTCGGTATAGATCGGGTGGCGCGGCGCCAGGTCGAGGATGAACTGGCCGTTGGTCGAGGCGCTCATCAGGTCGGCTTGGTCGAAGTCCAACCGGAAGAACTTGCTGGCCAGATGCTCCCAGAACGGACAGGAGCCGTCCTGGTCGAACCAGCCACGCAACTCGGCCAGCACCATCTCGGAAAAACGCTGCGGCTCGATGCCGATCAGCATGTAGCGTGACTGGGCCAGCAGACGTCCGGCTCCGCCCTTGCGCTTCTCGGGCCGCAGGAACAGCGAACCGACCTCAGACCAGCCCGCGCATTCGTTTACCAGCACCAGGGCCTTGTGGTCGAAGCGCATCTCCAGCACTGGCGACGACTGGGCCAGGGTCACGACGCGGAAGGAGAAGAACGGCCGCTTGATGCCCACCGCGGCCTTGACCCCCGCGACGCCGTCGACGACGCCAGTCTCCAGGTCTTCCAGCATCAGGGTGTACCAGGCCTCGAGCGGCGCGACGCCGGCCTGGAAGCTGGCCTCCGACAGCGCCAGGCGCTCGCGCAGGGTCGGCTCGTCCTCGGGCAGGCTGGTGAAGCCCCGCCCAGACAACACGGCCAGCTCCATCAGGGAGTCGAAATCCGCCGATCCGGCGGGACGCACGACGAGCATTCAGAGGGTCTCCGGCATGGCGGCCATGGCCGCGCGGATGGCGTGGGCGTCGATGTCGCCGCTCGCAAGCTTCATCAGGGTGAGAGCCGACAGCTGGGCGCGCTCGACGAAGCTGGCCGGCCAGGCGTGTTCGGCCTCGCTGTGAATGTCGCCGCCGCGAACGCCGAGGCTGTCGATGTTGGGCAGGCCCGAGGCGAAGAGGTTGTTGCCCTCGCAGACCCCGCCCGACGGCTTCCAAGCGATGTCCTGGCCCAGCAGTGCGCCGACCTCCTTGACGGCGCCGAACAGACGCTGCTGGGCGGCGTTGAAGGGCTTGGCGCCGCGGGTGATGCGGCCGTGCAGGTGGGCGTGCAGCCCGTCGCCCGTCGCCGTGGCCACGAAGGCGGCGATCTCGCCTTCCAGCCAGGCGGCGTCGGCGGCCGAGGGAAAGCGAACGTTGAACCGCAGCACCGCCACGTCGGGCACCATGTTCAGCGGCGAGCCGCCGTCGATCTTGGCGACGTTTAGGGTAACGCCCTCCCGCCGACCGTTCAGCCCATGCAGGGCCTGGGCCAGGCGCGCGGCTTCCATCACCGCGTTGCGGCCCGAGGCGAAGTCGCGACCGGCGTGGGCGGCGCGGCCATGGACGACGACATGGAAGTTGCCCGAGCCCTTGCGCACGCTGGCCAACGCGCCGTCGGCCAGGGCGGGTTCGTAGGTCAGGCCCACATGCCCCAGGCGCGCGAAATCGGCCAGGACCGGGGCCGAAGCGATTGAGCCGATCTCCTCGTCGGGCGAGATCAGCACGCGATAGCCGAGATTGCCGGCCTTGGGATGGCGCTCGAACGCCTCCAGCGCGCCCAGCATCACCGAAAGACCACCCTTCATGTCAGCGATGCCGGGACCGTGCAGCGCGCCGTCCGGGCGCGTGCTGACGGTCTGGAAGCCGGAGGTCTCGGGATAGACGGTGTCGTAGTGGCCCGTCAGCACGACCTGCACCGGCGCCTCGGGCCGCACGACGACGGCGATGGCCGGCGGATGGGCCTGTTCGACCTGTCGGCCGTCGGCGGCGATCTCTGGCGAGGCGGTCAGCGGAACCTCGGCCGGCGCGGCCGGCAAGGCCGAGAAGGCCTCGACCAGAACCTGCCTCTGCCGCTCAAGGCCCGCGATGTGGCGGCTGCCCGAGTTGATGGCGCACCAGGCGACGGCCCGGTCGATCATCCGGGGCCCATCGGCGGCCAAACTCCCCAGGACAGCCCGATCTTCGTCGTCGATCCGCATGGATTCGCTGTCTCCCTTGGCCAAAGCCTAGTCCAGGGAGCGCGGGCAAAACGTTGTTTCCTTTGGCGAGGAAACCGCGCGCCGACGCAAAAGCCTTGCTCTACTTATAGTCCTTTCGCCATTTCACCGACAGCTTGGCGTCGCCGTCGCCGCCCAGGCGCGAGACCAGCGACAGGGCGCGGCGAATGCGCCATTCGACCTGGGCCGCGGGCCCTTCCCGGCCGCCGCCGATGATCTCCACATAGACGTCGTCGGTGACGTACTTGCCGCCGGCCACGGTCATGCCGGTGCTGCTCTCGGCGAAGGCCAGGCGGTCCAGCCGCGCGAAGCTGCGCAGGTTGCCGATGACGTCGAAGCCGCCGCCGCCAGCCAGCGACGCCAGGGCCGAGGCCAGCTGTGCGGCCTCGATCGGCGACAGCTGGGCGGCCGACGAACCGAACAGCACCTGCGACAGCACCTCGTCCTGCGGCAGTTCCGGCTTGGAGGTCAGGGTGATCTCGGGCTTGGCCGCCGTGCCCTTGACCTGGATGATCGCCGTCAGGGCGTCGTCCTCGCGGGTGGCGGTCAGATCCAGGCGAATGCGCTCCAGCTGTGTTGCCAGACGCACGACGCCGTCGTCGTCGAACTCGAACCGCTTTCCGGCGAAGTCGTACTCGCCGCGCACCACGCGCGCCACGCCGTCCAGCACCGGGCTGGCCGTGGTGCCCCCCACATGGGCGTCCAGCGACAGCTCGACGTCCAGGCCCCTGCCCTTCACGAAGATCCGGCGCGGAGCCTTGAGGGTGACATCAAGCGCCATGCCTGAGTTGGGCTTGCGCGGCTGCACCTCGACGCCCTGAACCAGGTCCTGCGGCCGGTTGCGTTCGATCACGTCCATCGAGACGACGCCGGCGGGGGTCTTGGACTGGGCGGAGACATCGGCGCGATCGATGGTCAGGGCGCCCGACAGCTTCACCTTGCCGTCGGCGGCGCGGTTGATGGTCGTCTGGCCGGTGGCCTGGGCCTTGGCCAGTTCGTTGTCGATCACCTGGAAGTTCTTCATGTCCAGGCGGAAGCTGCCGACGCCGTCGCGCGCCAGGCTGATCCGCCCCGCGCCCGAGGCCGTGCCCCCGCGACCGTCGCCTGCCTGGGCCTGGCTAACGTCGATGGCGTTGTCGGCCAGGTTGGCCGTGATCGCCACGTCCTGCAGGCGCAGGCCCGTCTGGCCGTCCTCGAAACGACCGCCCGACAGCGAGGCGCGGCCGACCAGGCGCGGATCGGCCAGGGTGCCGGCCAGCGTGCCCTCGGCGTCGATCTTGCCCGACAGGCCGCGCTCGGGACCGATCAGCAGGTCCCACAGCGGCTTGATCTCGCCCTGGGCCAGGAAGCGGCCCTGCACCGCGCGGCGGCGGTCGATCGCCAGCCGGAACGGCTTGGCCGAGGCTTCCGTGGGCAGGGTCAGGTCGGCTTCGGCCTTCAGTCCTTGCGGATTGCTGCCGCTGGCCCGGATGGTCATCAGCTTGTCGCGCAGGTCGCCGTGGATGGTGGCGTCCAGCGACTGTTCGGCCTTGGCCCCGCGCTCGCGGGCGCCCGACAGGTTGGCGTCGAGCTCGCCGTCCAGGGCTTCGCCCTGGCCGCGCATGGAAACGCGGGCGTCGATGCGGCCGGTCAGATCCGGATTGAGCGCGGTCAGGCTGACCCCGACCAGGTCGGCGCGCAGATTGGCCTGTTCGCCGCCGACGTCGAGGTCGAGATCGGCCCTGCCGTCGCCGACATTCAGGCGCAGGCGGCCCGAGGTGCGCGGGCCGCCGAAGCGGATCTGGGCGGCTTCGCGGGTGGACACGTCGGTGCGGGCCATCCGGCCCTGGGCGTCGAGAGTCAGCAGGTAGTCGTCGGCCTGTTGCGCCAGCACGCCGGTGCCGCCCAGCCTCCAGCGCCCCGAAGGCCCCTCTCCGCGCGCATCGAGCGTCAGCGGCAGGCGGCTCATCGGCCCCGAGGCCTTGATGGCGGCGTTGCGGACCTTCCAGGCGCCGCCGGTGACGTCCTGAGCGGCCAGATCGAGCGTGGCGGTCGGCCCGCCGGCGGCGTCGACGATCTTCACCGATCCGCGCACCGAGCCTTGGGCGAGGAAGGCGCCGGGCCCGACGGCCACGGTCAGGTCGGCCGTCGCCGGGCGACCGTCACGCAGCGAGGCGGCGCCGCCGGCCTTCAGCCCGCCGGCGTCGATGTCGAGATCGGAGAGTTCCAGCCCGCCGGGGGCGAAGCTGAAGGCGGTCTTGCCGCGCGCCGGTCCGTACTGGCTGGTCGCCTCCAGGGCGGCCGTGCCGTCGGCGCCGTCGGCGCGCTTGGCGAAGGTCACCGCCAGCTTGGCGTCCTTCAGCGGCAGGCGCGGCAGGTCGATGCTGTCGAAGGCCGCATGGAGATCGGCGCGCGGCGCGGTGAGCGTGCCGGTGATCGCCCCTGTCCCCGAAGCCTTGCCGCTGACCTCGACCGGACCCGCGCCGAACGGTCCTTCAGCCGACCAGTCGAGCTTGAAGGCCAGAGCGCCGCCAGGGTTCATGACCCCGGAAGCCTTCGCACGGGCGGCCGCGCCGTCCAGCTTGCCGTCGGCCACCGACAGCTTGCCGTTGTCCCACGCCGCGCGGGCGGAAACCCGGGGCGCGGCCCCGAGCAGGCGGTCCAGTTCGGCCAGGCCGCTGGCGAAGCCCGCGCCCCGCGCTTCGGCGTTGAAGTTCCAGGGCTTGCCCCGCGCCTGGCTGGCCGACCACTTGATCGCGGCCGAGCCCTTCATGCCCGGACGGATCGGCGTCAGCGACGCCACCTTGGCCGTGCCGTCGAACGACAGCCCGCCCAACAGGCCGCGCTGCCCCTCGCCTTCGACGACGATGTTGGGCGCGACGATCTTGGCGCGCTTGATCAGGAAGCGGCCGTCCTTCAGGCGCGCGCCCTCGAAGTCGGCCTTTGGCGTACGGCCCAGAGGCGCCAGCAGGCCCTCGCCCGCCCCGCCCTCGCCGGTCGCCGAGGCGCGGATGGTCAGCTCGCCCTTGCTCCAGCCGACGAAGACCGGCCCCTTGGCCCGCGCCAGGCGGTAGCCGAACAGCTCGAGATTGGCGACGTCGCCCGGCCCCTCGACCGAGAAGCCGCCGTCGCCGAACTTGAAGACGCCTTGCGCCTTCGCCGCGCCCATCTTCGGGATCGGCGTGATCTTGGAGAGGTCCTTGACGGCCGCCGAGAAGGTGACGCCCTCGGGCGCGGTCCTGCGCTTGGCCAGGTCGGCTGGTCCCTGCGCGTCCAGCGACAGGTTGGGCGCGCGCAGCTTCAGCGACAGGTCGGTCAGCGCGCCCGCCTTGCGGCCGACGACGTCGACGTCGACCGCCGCGCCGAACATGCGCTCGTAGAGATCGGTGTGGGTGGAGGCGGCGAGATCGACGTGGCCGCTGGCGGAACCGCCCTGGGCGTTCCAGGCGCCGCCGGCGCGGAGCGGCACGTCCTGGCCGCTCTGGGCCTTGACGGTAAAGGCGCCGGCCTCGGTCGTGCCGTTGGCCTTGGCGTCGAGCATGAAGGGCTGACCGGACGGCAGGCCAAGGCTGCCGGCCAGGGCGCCGCCCTTGGCCTCGCGCCCCACGGCGGTCAGCAGCATGGTCTTGTCGCGACCAAGATCGAAGACGAGGTCGAGGTGGTCGCCCGGATGCAGCCGGCTGGCCGCCGAAAGCCGTCCGGCCTGGCCGCCCATCCGCGCCATCTCGTAGGCGCCCGACAGGTCGAAGTCGCCGGCGACATTGCTGAACGCCGGCCGCGTGACCAGCCGCAGCTTGAAGGCGTCGAGATCGGCCGAGATCGGCGCGGCGCCCGACTTGCCCTTCGGCCCAAGGGTCGGGCGGCGCACCAGCGTCACCTGCCGCGCCTCGATGCTTTCGGCATGGAAACGCCGCCACCAAAGCTCACGCGGCTTCCAGACGACCCGCAGGTCCGCGCCCTCGAGCCAGACCCCCTTCTCGTCGGAGATCGTCAGCCGTCGGACGCCGAAGTCGCGCCAAATGTCGCCCGACAGTCCTTCGATCTTCAGCGTGCCAATGCGGCCCAGCTTCAATCCGCTGGTGCGCGCTTCGAGGAAGGCCCGTCCCTGGGGCGTGATCACGCCATAGCGCACCACGCCCAGAACGAGCGCCACGATGGCCACCAAGGTCACCGAGATGATGATCAGCCAGCCGGGCCCGCCGATACGGCGCGCGACCTTGACCACCTCTTCGGCGACCTGTTCGACGGGTTCTGGCGGCGGCGCGGCGTCGGTCAAAAGCTCTGCCCGATGCTGAGATAGATCTGGAATGCCGAGTCGCCCTTGCGCTTCTCGAGCGGGAACGCGATGTCGGCGCGGATCGGCCCGAAGCCGAGGTCGTAGCGGACGCCGAAACCGGCGCCGACGCTGAAGTCACGGGTGTTCGGGGTCGGCTCGGTTCCCACGGCGCCAGCGTCGATGAACACCACCCCGCCCCACTGCTGGGTGAACCGATGACGCAGCTCGAGGGAGCCCTCGAACAGCGACAGGCCGCCTTGCGGCGTGTTGTCGGACAGGCGTGGGCCGATGGCCTGATAGGAATAGCCGCGCACCGAGCCGCCGCCGCCGGAATAGAAGCGCCGCGAGGCCGGCACTTCGGGCATGGTGCCGCCCAGCATGGCGCCCAGCTTCAGCCGCCCGGCCAGCACCGTGTCCGCTTCCCTGCCGAACGGGATGTAGGCCGAGCCCTGGGCCTGGGTGCGGATGTAGACTAGGCTGGTTTCGCCGGTGATGGCGGTCGGCTCGGCCCGCGCCTCCACCCGCCAGCCACGGCGCGGATCCAGGATGTTGTCCGAATAGTCCCAGGCATAGGCGCCCAGCGCCGTGAACGTCGCCAGGTTCAGGCGCTGGCCCACCGGCAGGCCGTTGGCGGTCGTCCGTTCCTGCGTCTGCGACAGGTCCACCGACAGGCCGTAGGTGCGATAGCGGGTAGCCTGCAGCCGCCGCGTCAGGTCGGCGCTGAACGTGGCGCCGGTTTCGTCATAGGCGTCGGTGGTGTCGGCGAACACACGGCTGGTCAGCTTCAGCGTCTGCTGCGGGCGGCCCCAGTGCGGCAAAGCCACCGAGCCCTCCAGGCTCTTTTCCAGCTTGGCGACGCGGGTGGTGATGGTCGTGGTGTCGGCGCGGCGCAGACGGTTGTAGCGGATCCACTTGGCGTCGACGCCGGGGCCTTCGCTGGTCGAATAGCCCGCGCCCAGTTCGAGCGTGCGCGAGGCGCGGTCGGACAGCGTCACCTGGATCGGCCGCAGACCGCTGGGCAAGGCCTTGTCCTTGGGAGCGAGAGCCACCGAAACCGTGTCGTAGACGCCGGTGTCGCGCAGGCGGCGCTCGAGCTCGGCGATGTCCTCGGGATCGTAGACGTCGCCTTCCTTCCAGGGCGCCAGGCGCTTGAGCCATTCGATGCGCGTACGGCCCTTGGTCGACAACTCCACGCCGTCGACCTTCACGAGGTCGCCGGCGGCGATGACGAAGGTCGGGCGGACCGTATGGTCGGCATGGTCGACGATCACCTGGCGCGGATCGGCCATGGCGTCGGCATAGCCCAGCTTCTGCACCTGGGCGACGGCGCGGCCTTCGGCGCCCAGAATCTCGGCGGCGCGGCCGGCGGCCCCCTCGGTAAGGCCGAGCACGGAGAACGCGCGCTCGCGCACGCCCTCGTCCGGCGGCTCTCCCGACCAGTCGATGCGGGGCTCGGCGATGACGAACAGCTGGCCTGGCGTAACCTTCACCGTGCCGCGCGGCGGGTCGGTCTCGGTGACGTCCGGATCGACGACATAGGCGTAGTAGCCCTCTGCGCGCAGCACGGCCACGGCGTCGTCGGCGGCGTCGCGGGCGCGGCGGCGCGCCTCGGAACGGCTGGCCGGCGGGCCGTCGGATTGGGTAAGGGCGCGTTGGATGGCTTCGCGCAGGGCGCGATCCTCGACGCCGGTGATGGTCGCCGATGGTTCGTCCGCTTTAGCCTGAGCCGCCACGGCCGCAAGCGCGGCCGCCAAGCCCAGGACAGTCGTCTTACGCACCAAGCCAAGTCCCCGCACGGAGCGCCCCCACGACCTCGTGTAGTCGGGCGCTTCCCGGCTGTCACCCGACGAAATGCTGCGGGAGCGAACGATCTCGACTTCTCAGGCCCGGCAATCGGCGCCCAAATGCTAGGCAGTCATGCGCAACCGCGCGGCGAGGGTCGAAATCCGCCGCGAACCTTTTCGAGGCGTTCTAGGTTTCCATCGACCAGCGCCGCTTCGGCGCGGGTCCAAGAGACGGACAATCAACGTGGACACCGGCGTGGCGGCAAAATTACAGAGCCTGGACGAGGCCCCAACCCTGCCGATGACGGGCGCGGCCTATCTGCCAGGCATAGCTTACGACGAGATGTTCGCCGCCGGCGGCGACGTGCGGGCGCACTACGCCCCGTTGCAGTCGCGGATGGCGACTCTGGGCGCCTCGGCCCTGGCCGACCGGCAGAAGACGCTGGAGCGCTCGTTCCTGCTGCAGGGCATCACCTTCACGGTCTATGGTGCCGGCAGCGCCACGGAGCGGATCATTCCCACCGACCTCTTTCCGAGAATCATCCCGGCCGCAGAGTGGGCCCGCATCGAATCGGGCCTGACCCAGCGCCTGCAGGCGCTGAACATGTTCCTCGCCGACATCTACGGCGAACAGAAGATCCTGATGGACGGCGTGGTGCCGCGCGAGCTGGTGCTGGGCGCGCCCTCGTATCGGCGCGAGATGCAGAACCTCTATGTGCCGCACAAGTCGTACGCCAATGTCTGCGGCAGCGACCTGATCCGCGGCCAGGACGGCGAGTTCGCCGTGCTGGAGGACAACCTGCGCGTCCCCTCGGGCGTCTCCTACATGCTGGCCAACCGCGACGCGGCCAAGCGCACCTTCCCGGGCACCTACCGCGAGGCCGGCGTTCGGCCGGTTGAGCGCTATCCCGACCTGCTGCTGGCCACGCTGAAAAGCATGAGCGCCGACTGGCGCTCGGATCCGCAGGTCGTGGTGCTGACCCCCGGCGTCTACAACAGCGCCTATTACGAGCACGCCTACCTCGCCCGCCTGATGGGCGTGCCGCTGGTCGAGGGCCGCGACCTCGTGGTCCACGACAACATGGTCTACATGCGCACCACCACCGGCCTGCGCCGGGTGGACGTGATCTATCGCCGGGTCGACGACGACTTCATCGACCCCCTCACCTTCCGCCGGGATTCGTCGCTGGGCGCCGCTGGCCTGTTCAACGCCTATCGCGCCGGCAACGTGGTGATCTGCAACGCCCCGGGCACGGGCGTCGCCGACGACAAGGCCGTCTACGCCTTCGTGCCGGACATCATCCGCTACTATCTGGGCGAAGACCCGATCCTGCCCAACATCGAGACCTATCTCTGCCGCGAGAAGAGCCAGCTCAGCCACGTGCTCGACAATCTCGACAAGCTGGTGGTCAAGGCCGTCGGCGCCTCGGGCGGCTACGGCATGCTGGTCGGGCCTCACGCCAGCGCCCAGGAACGCGCCGAGTTCGCCGAGGCGCTGAAGGCCGATCCCGCTAACTACATCGCCCAGCCGACGATCCAGCTGTCGACCGCGCCCTGCCTCGTTGACGGCCGCATCGAGCCGCGCCACGTCGACCTGCGCCCGTTCATCTTGTCGGGCGAGAAGACCATCGTCACGCCCGGCGCCCTCACCCGCGTGGCGCTGAAGCGCGGTTCGCTGGTCGTGAACTCCAGCCAGGGCGGCGGTTCGAAAGACACCTGGGTGCTGGCCGAGGAAAACGGCCACCACAACGGCAATGGCCACGCTCACAAGGGAGCAGGCCAATGATGCTCGCTCTCCCCAAGTTCAAGAGGTCGCTCGCATGATGCTCGCTCGGGTCGCCGACAGCCTCTACTGGCTGGGCCGCTATATCGAGCGCGCCGAACACCTGTCGCGCCTGTCGAGCGTGATGCTGAACGCCACGCTGGACCAGACCGATTCCGGCATGCAGGCGGTGTGGATCGCCCTGTCGGCCGTCGGCGACGACGGGGCCGGCAAGGTTTCGCCCTTCGAAGCCGCCCGCGCGCTGGTGCTGGACCGCTCCGACCCCAACTCGGTGGTCTCGTCGCTGACCATGGCCCGCGAGAACGCCCGCCAGGTGCGCGACCAGATCACAACCGAGACCTGGGAAAGGCTGAACGTCCTCTATCTGCGGGTCACAGACCCGGGGGCCGAGGCCGAGTTCGCCGACAACTCGGTGTCGTACCTGCACGACGTGATCGCCGACGTGCACCTCTTCAAGGGCGCGGCCGACGCCACCATGAGCCACGGCGAAAGCTGGCGGTTCATGATGCTGGGGATGTACCTGGAGCGGGCGCAGCTGGTCTCCAGCCTGCTGGAAGTGTGCTTCGCCCAAGCCCCCAGCCGCGAGATCCACGATCACCTGGCGCTGGTCAGCCTGCTGCGCATGGCCTGCGCCCTGGAACCCTACCTGCGGGTCTACACCGCGGAGATCGAGCCTCGGCACATCCTGGAGTTCCTGGTCTTCGACGAGGACTTCCCGCGTTCGATCCGCTTCGCCACCTCGCGCATCGAGGAGCACCTGACGGCCCTGGCCCGCCACGTCGAGGCCGCCGGCCGCGCCGCCCCCGAACGCCTGGCCGGCAAGCTGAAGGCGCGCCTGCAATACGCCGACGTCGACGAACTGGAGACCATCGGCGCGGGGGCGCTGCTGACCACCGTGGTCAACGAATGCGCCCGCATCCACGAAGCCATCTACGAGACCTTCGTCTCCTACCCCCTCGAACTCAGACTGCCGGCCTGACCATGCTGCTCGAAATCCGCCACGTCACCCAGTACCACTACGAGCGCCCCGTCCGCGAAAGCCTGATGGAGCTGTGGATGCAGCCCCAGAAGGGCGCGCGCCAGCGGCTGGTCAGCTTCGAGCTGGACGTCGAGCCGGCCGCCCAGCTGTTCTCCTATCCCGACAGCTTCGGCAACGCCGTCTACCACTTCGACGTCCCCCATCCGCACGACCGCCTGACCATCATCGCCCGCTCGGCGGTGGAGACCGAGCATGCGGCCGAACTGCCCGACCGGCTGGACATCGGCGAATGGGACCGCCTGCGCAGCGAGTTCGTGCGCGGGGAATGCTTCGACTTCCTGCGACCGCACGGCTTCGTGCAGACGACCGAGCGCCTTTCGGCCTTCATCGCCCAGCACGACCTGGAGGCCCTGCGCCGCCAGGATCCGCTGACGGCCCTGCGACGCCTGAACGAGACGCTCTACCAGTCGTTCGGCTACCAGCCGGGCCTGACCGACGCCGACAGCCCCATCGACCTGGCCCTGGAGGCCGGCAGCGGCGTCTGCCAGGACTTCGCCCACATCATGCTGGCCATCTGCCGCAGCTGGGGCCTGCCGGCGCGCTACGTATCGGGCTACCTGTTCACCGACCGCGACGCCGGCGATCGCTCGGACCCGGACGCCACCCACGCCTGGATCGAGGTGTTCCTGCCCAGCCTGCGCTGGGTGGGCTTCGACCCGACCAACAACTGCCTGACGGGCGAGCGCCACGTGGCCGTGGCCGTGGGCCGCGACTATGCCGACGTCACGCCGTCACGCGGGGTCTACCAGGGCGACGCCGAGAGCCACCTGGCCGTCGGCGTGACGGTGCGCCGGGCCCGGGCGGCCCTCGCCGAGCCTGAGTTCCTGCGCCTGGCCAAACCGGCCTCGTTCGGCGCCCGCCGGCGTAACGGCGACGCCGCGGTCCACCAGGACCAGCAGCGTCAGCAGCAACAACA
>CBINOL010000037.1:0-37835 GCA_966252285.1 uncultured Caulobacter sp. | reverse complement strand
CCAGAAACGGCCATGGCAACCTCGGACCGCCTAGCGACATGGTTGCTCCCACCGCTTCGCGGCGGGCCCCTCCCTCTCTCTCAGAGAGAGGGATTTGGCGTCACACCTTCGGGCGGATCGCGTCGATCGGCGGCGGGGGCGGCGTGACCTGCGAGGGGTGCGGCGGCGGGGGCGGACGGTGGCCGTGCGGGGTGGCGCAGGCGGTCAGGATGGCGGCGGCCAGGCCCAGGAGCACGAGGCGGTTCAGCATCCGCGCGCGCCGGGGAAGATGCCGAGGCTGCCGCGGAAGCAGCGGTGCTCGCCGCGCGGATCCCAGTATTCGGTCGTGCCGTCCGAGCGCTTGATGGCCCAGCGCTCGCCGGTCTGGCCGTCGCGGCCGACCACGGCGATGTCGCCCGGCCCGCGCGAGGTGACCGCATAGCCGTCGCCGGTCAGGGCGTCGGAGGCGCAGGCTTCGGTGACGCCGGGCTTGGAGAGATCGCCCCGCATCCCGGCCGACGAGCCAGTGCGCTGGTTGAAGGCCGAGACCTCGGTCCCGCCCTGGCCGCTGACGAACACCTGGGTGCCGCTGGCCCGGTCGTAGGTCATGACGTCGGGCGCCTGGCCGGTCAGGGGCGCGCCGCAGGGACCGCCTCGCCCGGGCGGACGTTTGGCCGGTCCCGCGGGCTGGGCCTGGGCCGCGCCGGCGGCGAGGGCCAGGGCGAGAACGCTGGTGGCGAACAGGCGGATCATCGCGGGCTCCCTTGAGGACCAACGGGCTGGGCGCCGACCGGACCGCCGGCGGCGGCCGAGGCCTCGTACGGATCGACGGGACCGCCGGCCAGGGCGCTCGAAGGCGGTCCCGACAGCACGGCCACCGCGCCGGCCGGCCAGTAGCTGTCATAGTCGACGCGGGCCCGGTCGCGCGGCGTGCGGAAGAGTTCCGGCGCCTCGAACCACGGCCGGCAGGTCAGCGCGCCGTCGAAATAGCCGGTGACCAGGGCCTCGCAGCCGCCCGGATGAGCGAAGACGCGGTTGTCGCGGGCGCGGATCTGCGCCCCGCTGTCGGCGAACAGGCCCGCGCGCATCACCCCGGCGATGGCGTTGTCGGACGCGTAGACCACGCCCGAGGCGGCATAGATGCCGACATCGGCGGCTTCGAGCCGGCCGTCCAGCACGCGCAGGTCGGCGCCTTCCAGCACCACCGCCCAGTCGCTGTCGCGCACCACGGGACGCTGCAGGGTGGTCTCGCCGCCGCTGATATAGATGCCGCGCGAGAAGCCGTCGGTCGCCAGGCCGTCGATCTGCACCAGCTGGTCGCGGTTGACGCCGGTCAGCACGAAGCCGGCCGAGTTGCGGGTGCGCGAGGAGCCGCTCCAGTCGCCCAGCCGGACCACGCGGATGTCGCGCAGGCGGCTGTCGCGGCCGGTCTCGACGGCCATGCCGATGGCGGTGGCGGCCACGTCGATGTCCTGGGCCTGCAGACTGCCCGAAAGCTTGACCACCGGAGCGCGGGTGCGGCCGACGAAGGCCGTTTCGATCATCTCTACCCGGCTGTCGGCGACGTCGATGGCCGAGGCCTCGCCGTCATAGCGCACGACCACGCCCTTCAGGGCCAGCTCGGTGGCGCGGCCGACGATGCACGAGGCGGTTCCGCCGCGCGAGGCTTCCAAGCCCAGGTTCTGCAGCACCACGAAGGCCACGCCCGGCGCGATGCGGATGCAGGGCTGGTCGGCCGGCGCCAGCAGGATCGGCCGGGTGCGCGCGGGGCTGTAGTCGCGGGCGGTGATCACCACCGAACGGGTGACGCTGAGCGACTCCACGCAGGCGCCGCCGTTGCGGGAAACGAGCGTCAGCGTGTCGCCGTCATAGAGCCGGGCCAGCACGTCGTTCACCTCGCCCGGATAGGCGACGTCGCAGTCGACCACGGTGCGATATGGCGCGTAACCACCGCCGGGATAGTAGGGCCGGCGCGGCGGCTTGCGCTTCACGGGTCGTCGTACGCCGCACCCCTTCGACAGGTTGGGCTCGAGCAGCAGGCCGAAGCACGGGCGGATCTGCTGGTCGATCCTGGCGTCGGGCGAGGCCATGGCGACCTGCGGCGCGGCGCCCATGAGGCCCAGCACGACGAGGGCCGCCGCGAAGGGGGCGAGGCGCTTCATCGATAGTCCCTTTCGGCATCAGGACGGCCCGCATCGGCGCGAGGGGCGTTGACGGGCACGGCGTCGACAGGGCCGGCGTTGGCCGGCGCCACATAGGCGCGCGCCGCATAGGGCTGGGGCCGCTCGCCCGGGCCGCGCGGCGGGCGCGAGACCTGGGCCAGCAACTGCTGCAGCCGCCAGGCCGACGGCTTGAAGCCGGCCAGCGCCGCGTCCAGCTGGTAGACCACCGCCTTGGCGCGGTCCTGGTCGGCCACGCCCTGCAGGCCCAGCGAGAAGAAGGTCGACATGGCGTACTTGGCCTCGGGCGAGCCCTGGCGCTCGGCCTCCTCGTACCAGTGGTAGGCGCGGGCGTAGTCGCGCGGCACGCCGACGCCCTCGGAGTACATCACCGCCAGCACGAGCTGGGCCTTGGACGAGCCGTTGACGGCCGCATACTGCACCGCCCTCACCTTCTCGATCGGCGACAGCCGGCCCGTGGTCGGGCGGCCGATCGAGGCCTGGAAGGTCTGAGCGTCGTTGAGGGAAAGCAGCCGCTCGTCGAGCAGCGGCGCGGGCAGGATCCGTAGGTACGACAGCGCCTCGCCGATGTGCACGAACGGCAGCTCGTGCAGGCGGGCCAGCGCCGCCTCCTTGGCCTCGCCGGCCGGATCGCTCTCGTCGGAATGCGGCACGCCGGAATCGGGCGAATCCGGCGGATAGAACTCGTAGGGCGGGATCCAGCGCTTGGCCTTGGTCTCGACGAACGTGCCGTACGACGCCCGCTGCGGCGAGGAGCGCTCGAAGTCCTTGAGCATCACATAGGCCGACACGTCGCCGGTCTGCACCGCCAGATAGTTGTAGAGATAGGCGTCGATGTCGTTGCGACGGAACAGATCCAGCGCCGCCGGCGCGCCCACATGGCGGCGGTCGCCATAGGCCTCGACGGCCTGCAGGTTGTCGGACGGCTCGCCATAGGGGCCGAAATAGCCGTCGTGCATCCGCGCCAGGGTGCGATAGCCGTCGGCGCCCTGCGTCGACAGGATGTAGATCACCCGGTTCCTGACCTCTTCGCGCTCCTCGGTCGACATTCGTGACAATTGGCGATCGAGCGCGCCGTAGGCGGCGTGGCGCTCATAGGCGCGGCAGTCGTCGAAGCGCGACAGCGCCTTGCCCGGCTTGCCACGCGGTTCATAGGCGGCGATCGGCGCGTAGCCGGAGGGGTTGGCCAGGGCCATGGCGTACCAGGCCGCCGCCTCGACCGGATCGTCGAGGTTCTTGTCGCTGGTCCGCTGGCCCTCGTAGCGGCGAGCCAGCTCCAGCTGGGCGAAGAAGTCGCCGCGAAAGCCCCCCTGGCGCAGATTGCGGATCTCGATCTGCTGCTGGTTGAACTGGCCCGAGGAGCCTTGCGCCACCTGCGGGCGCGGACAGGCCGTTGCCCGCTTGGCGAACAGTTGCGGCGCGGAGAAGTCGCAGCCGAACAAGGGCAGCACGGCGACCGCCGCCACCGCGCCCAGCGGAACGCGGCGGATCACATGGCGCCTGTTCTCGAGGAGATGGACGCTCGCGCGCCTCAGCCTGCGGAGGAGCGCAACAGCATCGCCGGCCTCGTGCATCGCTCCCCCTCCAGCACGCCGTTAACCATGATCGGAACCCCGTTCATGAGCCGCCCGCCCCGAGACTGTCAAGCTCGGCGACCGACGTTCATCAACTCTTGTTTGACGTGCCTGAAATGGAACGGGTTTTGGGAGGCGGATACGAGGAAGTCCGTGTATTTTCACGGGATTTGAGCGGGAACAGAAGCCGCTGGAGCGAGACGGCGCCGGTATCGATTCTACACCTGGCCGGCCGCGCCTCGGGCCCGCTCCGAGATCCGGGCCTTCAGCCGCGGCATGGGAAACCAGACGACGCGTCGCTGTTGACGGACCTCGGCCCGCCCACGCTCCGAGGTGGAGAGCTGGGCCGTCGTGATTGGACACTTTGTCCACGACACCTGGGCGAACAAAATTGTTAAGCTGCTCGCTCCTTCGAAAAACGGCTCGTCTTTATTTTCAAGAATACCAGTGGATTGAAACCATGGACTGGACAAATCTCTTTCCTATAATTTTCTTCCCACTGAAAATCATAGTGCTTGGTGTCGGCATGTTTTTCTCCATCAAGTGGCATCACGACCAAGGCAAGAAGAAGAAAAAGGAAGAAGAGGAACGAAACCAGCTGACGTGATGGGCCGAGCAGCCTTCCGCGCCGCCCCGCCCATACTTCCCATGTGGCGACGAGCCCCTTCCCGCAGCGGCTGACCGCTGCTTCCGGCGCGCCCGCCTCACCGCCCCGTCGGCATGTCCCTGAACGGCACGTCCTTGTCGACGCGCACCTCGCCCGGCAGGCCCAGCACCCGTTCGGCGATGATGTTCTTGAGGATCTCGTCGGTGCCGCCGGCGATCCGCAGGCCCGGGGCCCACATCAGGCTTTGCTGGAAGGCCGCGCCGGCGGCGGCTTCCGGGCCGGTGAGGATCCCGTATTCGCCCTGCATCTCGACGGCCGTGTTGGCCAAATCCTGTAGCTGGTTGGCCGAGATGATCTTGCCGATCGAGCTTTCCGGCCCCGGGGTCTGGCCGCGCGACAGGGCGGTCATGGTCCGGAAGCGGGTGAACTTCAGGCCCTGCGAGGCGACGAACCAGTCGGCCAGCTTCTCGCGGAAGGCGTCGTTGGCGAGGGCCGGGCCGCCCTCGCCCGGCAGGGCGCGGGCCAGCTCCATCACTTCGCGGTAGTTGGGGCCGGCCGAGCCGCCGACGGCCAGGCGCTCGTTCATCAGGGTGACGAGGGCCACCTGCCAGCCCTGCCCCACCTCGCCCAGGCGCTGACTGTCCTTGACCCGCAGGTCGCTGAAATAGACCTCGTTGAACTCTCGCCCGCCCGACATCTGGTGGATGGGGCGGCACTCGACGGCCGGATCGCGCATGTCGATCCAGAACATGGTCAGGCCCTTGTGCTTGGGCACATCTGGGTCCGTCCGCGTAAGGAGGATGCCGAAGTCGCTGTAGTGGGCGCCGGTGGTCCAGACCTTCTGGCCGTTGATCACCCAGTCATCGCCGTCCCTGACCGCGCGGGTGCGCAGGGCCGCGACGTCGGAGCCGCCGGCCGGTTCGGAGAACAGCTGGCACCAGATTTCCTCGCCTTTCACGGCAGGGGAAACGAAGCGCTTCTTGGTGTCGGTGTCGGAGAAGGCCATGACCGTGGGCACGCACATGCCAAGGCCGATGGTGAAGTAGCCGTAGGCGACGCCCGCCTTGCCCTCTTCCTGGCCGAAGATGACCGACTCGATCGGGGTGCCGCCGCCTCCCCCGACCGCGGCGGGCCAGGTGATGCAGGCGTAGCCGGCGGCGGCCTTGCGGGCCTGCCAGGCCTTGGCGGCGGCCATGTGCTCGGGGGTGTTGGGCTTGGGCTCGCCATGTTCGGCGCGGTGGGCGGCGGCGGCTTCGTTGAGCCAGACGCGGGCCTTCTCGCGGTAGGCGGCTTCGCTGGGGGAGTCGTTGAAGTCCATGATCGTGTTCTCCCTTAAGCCGCGTTCTTCTTCTCAAGCTCGCTGACCAGCCGCTCCTTCCAGAGCCTCGGCGAGCCGGCGACCAGGGAGAGCTGCCGCGAGCGGCGGTAGTAGAGGTGGCAGTCCACCTCCCAGGTGAAGCCCATGCCGCCGTGCACCTGGACGCTCTCCTTGCTGGCGAACCAGAAGGCTTCGGAGGCGGCGATGCGGGCGGCGGCGGCGGCCGTGGGCAGTTCGGGCGCCCCATTTTCCTTGAGGGTGGAGGCGTTGAGGGCCCAGGCGCCGTAATAGGCGTTGGAGCGGGCGACCTCGTTCTTGACGTACATGTCGGCCAGCTTGTGCTTGATGGCCTGGTAGCCGCCGATCACCCGTCCGAAGGCGTAGCGGCCGAGCGCGTACTCCTTGGCCATCTCCAGGCAGCGGTCGGCGCCGCCCAGCTGCTCGAAGGCCAGGAGCACGGCGGCGCGGTCGAGAATGGACTGGACGAGATCAAAGCCCTCGCCCGCCCCGCCCAGCCGCTCGGCGGCCGCGCCGTCGAAGGAAAGGCGCGCGACGCCGCGGGTGGGGTCCAGGCTTTCGAGGGTCTCGCGCGTCACGCCGGAACCGGTCAGGTCGACGAGGAAGAGGCCGGGCTTGCCGCCCTCGCTGGCCAGCACGATGGCGACCTGGGCGACGTCGCCGTCGGTGACGGGGATCTTCACGCCGGAAAGCTTGCCGCCCTCCACCCGGGCCGACAGGGCCGAGGGCGTGAGCACGCCGGGCCCTTCGCTGACGGCCAGGGCCCCGATCAGCTCGCCGGCGGCGACGCGGGGCAGGATGGCGGCCTGCTGGGCGGCCGTGCCGTGGGCCATGACGGCCTCGGCGAGGATGTAGACCGTGGAGGCGAAGGGGATCGGGGCGACGGCGCGGCCCAGCTCCTCGGCGATGGCGCACAGCTCGACGCGGCCAAGACCCAGGCCGCCGTGCTCCTCGGGGATGGCCGCGCCCAGCCAGCCCTGCTCGGCCACCGCGGCCCACAGGGGCGCGTCGTAGCTCTTGGCCGGATCGTCGAGCACGCCGCGCACCACCGCGGGCGGACAACGGCCGCCCAGGAACTTGCGGGCCTCGTCCTTGAGGAACTTCTGGTCGTCGGAATAGTCGAAATCCACGGCCGTTTTCTCCCTTGGCCGTTCTTGTCGACGGCCGTTGGAAGCGACGATGAACCACGTTTACGTGCGTGGAAAGATTGACCCGGCGTCAAGAATTTCAGGTTCTTATGGCCGCCGAGTATTTGGAGCCGTTCGAGATCCCATGGCCAAGACCGTCTATCAGCGGAACCAGAAGGTTTGGGTCGAGAGCGTCGGCGCCTGGGCGACGATCGAGAAGATCGTGCCCATCTGGGCCAAGGGCTTCGACGAGCCGGTGCGGGTGACCTACGACGTGGGCCTGGGCCGCGAATTCCTGGCCCATGAGCTGAAACCCGAAGACAAGATGGATCCCCAGGAAGGCGGGGCGCTGTCGAACTGGCGGGTCCTGCGGGCGCGCAACAAGTGGCAGCAGGAGAGCGACTGCCTGCATCACCCCTTCCCCGGCACCTATCCGGTGGTGGTCACCGACCCCAACGACTGGGGCGGCTGGCGCACGCCGGGGGCCGAGTACGACCGCGACCCCCGCAAGATCGAGTTCCAGGCCAGGCTGATCGCCGCCGCCCCGCGCCTCCACGCCCTGTCGCGCGAGATCATGACCCTGGTCGGCGACCATCCCGAAGACGCGCCCCCCGCCCTGCTGGCCCTGGCCCAGAAGGCCGCGGCCATCGAGCGCGAACTGCACGAGACCCCGGCGGCGGGCGGCAGCGTCGAGGGGTAAGCAATAGCTCCCTTCCCCTTCGATGGGGGAAGGGTCGGGGATTGGGGGTGGCTGCGGCGTCGAAGGCCGTGCGCGGTCGCCACCTCAGCAGGTCACCCCCTCCACCTCCCCCATCGAGGGGGAGGGGTGGTTCATCAGAACCGCCGGCCCACGCCCACGGACACCACCATCGGGTCCAGGTTCACCTTCGACTTCAGGGCGCCGCCGTTGATCTTGGCGTCGGTCTCGAACCACACCTTCTTGACGTCGACATTGACGACGTAGGGGCCCTTCACGGCGATGTCGGCGCCCGCCTGCAGGGCGTAGCCGAAGCCGTCGTCGAGATCGACGGTGAAGCCGTTCCTGTCCTTGCCGCTGTAGAAGATCATGTAGTTCAGACCCGCGCCGACATAGGGATTGAACCGGGCCTTGGGCGCGAAATGATACTGGGCCGAGACCACCGGCGGCAGCACCCAGGTCTTGTGCACGACGACGTCGGTTCCCGGCCCCACGGCCTTGACGGTGTGCTGGGTCGTGCCGGCGATCACTTCGATGGCCAGCTTGTCGGTGAGGAAGTAGGACACGCCCAGCGTCGGCATGACGTCGTCCTTGACGTCGGCCTTGAGGCCGCTGGCGGCGCCGGCCGCGGTGACGATCGGATCGCCGGCGTCGGGCGAGACGCTGGTGGCGCGCAGGTTGACCTGCCAGGTCCCCTTGGCGGCGGGCGTGAACGCTTCCTGGGCGTGGGCTCCGGTGGCGGCGGCGCCGAGCGCGAGACCGGCGACGAGCGCGAGGCGAAGGGCGGTCATAGGTCTTAATCCCCTTGGAATTCGACGCATCGAGGCGTCGCCAGGGGTGATGCGCCCGCCCGCCGGGGCGCACCTTGATCCGCCTCAAGTGTCCGAGAAACGGCCCTCCTTCCAGGCGCGCCAGGCCAGGAACACGACGGCCAAGACGCCCCCCGCCAGCAACAGAACCGAGTTTTCAGGGCCGCCCGTCCCTCGCAGCCAGGCGATCAGGTGTCCCCGCCACGGCTCGTAGAGAGACGTATCCTCGCCGTCGACCACCGGATAGCCGTCGAGCACCGCGCCGGACAGCGCGCCCCACCCCGTCGACAGGCCGAGTCCCGGCCACAACCGCCCGTAGCGCAGCCAGAAAAGGCCGAGAATGGCCCCGCCCAGCGCCACGTTCACCCACTGGACAGGCGGAAGCGCCTCCACGAACGATACAAGCCAGGACGCCAGCAGGGCCGCCAGCGCCACGCCTACCACAGGCCCGAACGCCTGGGTCACCAAGCGTACGCCTCCGCCCTGCACGGCCAAGCCCACCAACAAGCCGCCGAGCGCGCCGCTGCTGGTGCCGTCAGGCACCCAACGCCAATCAACGGTCGCTGGCGACCGCCAGACCACGTCACCGCTCAAGACAAGCACGCCCATCAGCAGGCCGAAGGCCAGTACGGCCAGGATAATCCCAAATCCCAGTCCCGGGATCGCCGAGGCCGGCGCCAATTCGGACGGCCAGCGCTTTTCGCCCAGCCGAACCGCCAGGGCATAGGTCCCAAGCGCGACGACCATCGCCGCCAGGACCGCCACGGGCGTCTTGACCAGAGAGGGTTCGTAACAATCGCAGCGCATCGCAAGTTCGACAGCGACGAAGTCGCCGATGACCGACACGGCCGTCACGGCGGTGACGCCCGCGATAGTGGGCGCCAGCGTCAGGACGATCGTCCAGACCAGGACCATGACCCAACGGCCCAGCGCCATACGGCCGCCTTGGGCGAGCGTTTCGGGCATGGATGGGCGCCTCCGGTTAAGCTTCGAAACCTAGCCGATAAATCGACAAATCGCGCAACCCTCGGCCTCGCCCCCGCCACGGCGGGCGACTACATTGCGGTGATGCGCACCGAAACGCCCCAGCCGATCCGGCTCTCCGACTATCGCCCGTTCCCGTTCGAGATCGAGACGACGCAGCTGTCGTTCCAGCTGGCGCCGTCCGCCACCCGCGTCACCGCCACGCTGAAGGTGCGCCGCACGGGCGCGGCCGGCGAGGCCCTGGCCCTGAACGGCGAGCGGCTGACGCTGAAGTCGATCGCCATCGACGGCCAGCCCCTGGGGGCCAACCAGTACGTGCTGGACGACGAGCGGCTGGTGATCGCCGAGGTCCCCGACGCCTTCGAGCTGACCACCGAGGTCGAGATCGATCCGTCGGCGAACAAGGCCTTGATGGGCCTCTACATGTCGGGCGGCCGGTTCTGCACCCAGTGCGAGGCCGAGGGCTTCCGCACCATCACCTTCTTCCCCGACCGGCCGGACGTGCTGTCGCGCTACACCGTGCGGATCGAGGCCGACCAGGCGTTCGAGCACCTGCTCAGCAACGGCAACCTGATGGAGTCCGGCGAGCTTCCGGGCGGCCGCCACTTCGCCGTCTGGAACGACCCCTTCCCCAAGCCAGCCTACCTGTTCGCGCTGGTGGCCGGGCGGCTGGACGTGCTGGAGGACAGCTTCGTCACCATGAGCGGCCGCACCGTGGCCCTGAAGGTGTTCGTCGATCCGGGCCAGGCCTCGCGCGCGGCCTATGCGCTGGACGCCCTCAAGCGCTCGATGAAGTGGGACGAAGAGGCCTTCGGCCGCGAGTACGACCTCGACCTCTTCATGATCGTGGCCGTGCGCGACTTCAACTTCGGGGCCATGGAGAACAAGGGGCTGAACATCTTCAACTCCTCGCTCCTGCTGGCCGAGCCGGAGACGGCGACCGACTTCGACTACGAGCGTATCGAGAGCGTCGTCGCCCACGAATACTTCCACAACTGGACCGGCAACCGCATCACCTGCCGCGACTGGTTCCAGCTGTGCCTGAAGGAAGGCCTGACGGTCTTCCGCGACCAGTCGTTCAGCGCCGACATGCGCGGCGCGGCCGTGCAGCGGATCAAGGACGTGAAAGCCCTGCGCGCCCGGCAGTTCGCCGAGGACGCCGGCCCGCTGGCCCACGCCGTGCGGCCGTCGAGCTATCTGAAGATCGACAACTTCTACACCGCGACCATCTACGAGAAGGGCGCGGAGATCATCCGCATGCTGAAGACCATCCTGGGCGCGGAAGCGTTCCGGGCGGGCCTGGATCTCTATTTCGAGCGTCATGACGGCGAGGCGACCACGGTCGAGGCCTTCATCGACTGCTTCGCGGAGGCTTCGGGCCGGGATCTTTCCAGCTTCTTCGCCTGGTACGAACAGGCCGGCACGCCGGCGGTGTCGCTGACCCACGCCTACGACGCGGACGCCAGGGCGCTGTCGATAACCCTGAGCCAGAAGACCGCGCCGACCAGCGGCCAGCCGGTGAAGAAGGCTCTGCCGATCCCGGTGACCATCGGCCTGCTGGCCCAGGACGGCCGCCCCCTGCGCGACAGCGAGGTCGTGCTGCTGGAGGGCGAGAGCCTGACGGTGCGCTGGGAGGGCGTCGCGGAAGCCCCGGTGATCTCGGCCCTGCGCGGCTTCTCGGCCCCGGTGACCCTGACCACCGACGCCCGCAGCGCCGACGCCTACGTGCTGTTCGCCGCCGATCCCGACCTCTTCAACCGCTGGGAGGCCGGCCAGGGCCTGGCCCGGGGCCTGATCCTGGCGCGCGCCGCCGGCGCGCCCGACGAGGTCGGCGAGGAACGCTACGCCCAGGCCCTAGGGCAGGCGCTGGACGATACGGCCGCCGATCCGGCCTTCAAGGCCCTGCTGCTGTCGCTGCCCAGCGAAGGAGATCTGTCGCTCGCTGTCGATCCGGCCGACCCGGGCGCGATCCACGAGGCCCGCGACGCCCTGCGCGCCCGCATCGCCGTGCACCTGGGCGAGCAGCTGGCGCGCATCCACGGCGCCATGCAGGGCGACGGCGAGTTCTCGCCCGACGCGGCCTCGGCCGGACGCCGGGCGCTGCGCAACGCCTGCGTCGACCTGCTGAGCGCCGACCCGCACGCCGACAACGTGCAGCGCATCGTCGGCCACTTCGAGGCGGCCGCGGCGCTGACCGACGCCATGGGCGGGCTGTCGGCCCTGCTTGCGGTGGGCGGCGAGCCTTGCGAGACCGCGCTGGCGGCCTTCCACGCCAAGTGGCGGCACGAGCCCCTGGTGCTGGACAAGTGGTTCTCGGTGCAGGCCCGCGATCCGTCGGAGAACGCGCTGAAGCGGGTGCTGGCCCTGACCGAGCACGCCGACTTCGACGCCGGCAATCCCAACCGCTTCCGCGCCCTGGTGCAGGGCTTCGCCAGCGCCAACCCGGCGCGGTTCCACGACGCCAGCGGCGCGGGCTATCGCTTCCTGGCCGACCAGATCCTGGCCGTCGACGGCTTCAACCCGATGACGGCCGCCCGCCTGGTCGAGCCGCTGGGCGGCTGGCGGCGCTATGTTCCGGCGCTGGGCGACCTGATGCGCCGCGAACTGGAGCGCGTGAAGGCCGCGCCGGGGCTGTCGAAGAACGTGCTGGAACTGGCGACGCGGGCGCTGGACTGATCCGCATGCCCCCTCTCCCCTTGCGGGAGAGGGTGGCCTCCCGCAAGGGAGGTCGGGTGAGGGGTTGATAGCCCTATCCGCTGCTTCGACAGCCGACGCGGCCAGGAAGCGGAAGGTTCTGAGAGACCCCTCATCCGTCGGCCTTCGGCCGCCACCTTCTCCCGCAGGGGGAGAAGGACGCCGGATGCGAGAGCCTGGGGTGATTCCTCCGCGCAACGGTTGCGACCAAAGCGCTCATCCCCCGCTTATTCGCCTCTCCCCCGGGTGACGGCGCATGAACGGGTACGGTAGATTCACCATGTCGGCGAACTGACTCGCCTGGGGTGCTTCGGAGCTTTTAGCGTTGCGGATCGGCGGGGCGAAACCCGGAAGGCCGGCGAAGGCCGGACTTTCGGCTGCGGGCGTGGCTCGCATACGCGCCGCCCGGTCGTCGCAGGCCTATGTCCGTATCGTGATCCTGGCCGCGCTGCTGCTGCTGGCCGTCTATACCGCCCTTGGCCTGCATCGCCTGCAGAAGGAAGCTTCCGCTCCGCCTGGCGGCGCAGCCCTGGCCGCCGACGCCCAGATCCTTTCGGGCAAGGTCGAGACCAACCTGGCCGCCCAGCGCGCGGGCCTTTCGGCCGCCGCCGACATGCTGGAGCGTGACCCGACCTCGGCCATGGACGCGGCCGAGACCGCCCTGCGCGCCGCCGGCGGCGAGGCCATGGCCGTGGCCGTGACCACCAACGCCGAGGTGCTGGCCGTCGCGGGCCGTGATCCGTCCGCCGACTGGCGCCAGGCCGCCCGCGCCGCCGCCTCTTCGGGCCGCAGCGTCTGGGTGGGCGGCGTCGGCCGCAGCGGCCGCCTCTATGTGGCCATGGCCGCCCAGACGAGCGCCGGCCGCGGCTACGTGATCGCCGCCGGCGATCCCTCGCGCCTGCTGGGCGAGCCGGCCAAGGAACGCTCGGTCGCCCTGTTCCTCGCCGACGGCGGCCTGCTGGTCGGCGCCGGCCGCGCCGTGCAGGGCGCCGCCAGCCTGAGCCAGGCCTACACGCTTTCCGTCGAGGACCTGCAGGGCGGCGCGGCCGCCCTCACCGGTCGCGGCGTCGACGGCTCGAGCCTCGACGTCTCCTTCGAGCCCCTGGCCCAAGGCGCCCTGATCGCCGCCGTCAGCACGCCCAGCCACACCGTGGCCAATGTCGACCGCCGGGTCATGGAAGGCGCGGTGACGCTGCTGACCCCGCTGGCCGCCGGCATCGCGCTCGCCCTGATCCTGATGCTGCAGAGCCGCCGGGCCGAGGCCGCCCAGAAGGAATTCATCGACAGCGAGCAGCGCTTCCGCCTGGCCGTCGAAGCGGCGCGTTGCGGCATCTGGGAATGGGACCTGCGCTCGGACGAGGTCTACATGTCCGACGTCACCGGCGCGATGTTCGGCTGGGGCGGCGGCGGCGTCGCGCCGGGCCAGGACCTGGTCGAGCGGATCTCGGCCGACCATCGCGACCGCGTGCGCCAGGCGCTGGCCAACGCCGCCCAGTTCGGCGCCTTCGATGTGTCGTTCCGCATCCCGGCCCGCGAGCATGGCGGCCGCTCGATCTGGGTCGACGCCCGCGGCCAGGGCTTCGGCAAGCCGGGCGAGGACGGCTATTCGCGGATCATCGGCGTGGCGCTGGACGTCACCGAAGAGCGCATTGCCCAGGCCCGCGCGCAGGCGGCCGAGAACCGCCTGCGCGACGCCATCGAGAGCGTATCGGAAGCCTTCGTCCTGTGGGACCGTCAGGGCCGGTTGCTGATGTGCAACCGCAACTACCGCAGCGTCTTCTCGCTGGAGCCCAAGCTGCTGAAGCCTGGCGCGGCCCGCGCCGAGGTCAACCGCTTCGCGGCCCTGGCCATCCGCCAGGAGATCCCCGACCCCACCGGCGCCAAGGGCGTGCGCGAGGCCGAGCTCAACGACGGCCGCTGGATCCAGATCAGCGAGCGGCGCACCGCCGAGGGCGGCCTGGTCATGACCGCCGCCGACATCACCGCCATCAAGACCCAGGAAGAGGCCCGCCGCCGCAACGAAGAGCAGCTGCAGAACGCCGTCGCCGGCCTGGAGCGCAGCCAGGAGCAACTGGCCGAACTCGCCCGCAAGTACGAGATGGAGAAGGTCAAGGCCGAGGGCGCCAACAAGGCCAAGAGCGAGTTCTTGGCCAACATGTCCCACGAGCTGCGCACGCCGCTGAACGCCATCAACGGCTTCTCCGAGATCATGATGAACGAGATGTTCGGCCCGCTGGGCGACCAGCGCTACAAGGGCTACAGCCTCGACATCCACAATTCCGGCCAGCACCTGCTGGCCCTGATCAACGACATCCTCGACATGTCGAAGATCGAAGCCGGCAAGATGGCGCTGAAGTTCGAGCCGCTGCACCTGGAGGACGTCACCGAGGACGCCGTGCGCCTGGTGCGCAACCGCGCCGAGGCGGCCGGTCTGAAGCTCAAGGTCGACTTCCCGCCCCTGCCCGAGATCGAGGCCGACTACCGCGCGGTCAAGCAGGTGCTGCTGAACCTCTTGAGCAACGCCATCAAGTTCACCCCGCGCCAAGGCCGCGTCGTCGTGCGCGCCGAGATCCGCCGCGACCCGCTGGGCGAGCGCGTGAAGGTCTCGGTCACCGACACCGGCATCGGCATCGCCGCCGAGGACCTGGCCCGCCTGGCCCGTCCGTTCGAGCAGGTGGAGAGCCAGCACTCCAAGACTACGCAAGGCACGGGCCTTGGCCTGGCGCTGACCAAGTCGCTGGTCGAGATGCACGACGGCGCGCTGGAGATGGTCTCGACCCCCGGCGACGGCACCACGGTCAGCTTCACCCTGCCGATCAGCCAGAGCAGCCCGATGCAGGTGCGCGACTACGCGGTGGCGTAGCGGCGCGTATAGCCCAAACGGATCATGAAGTTTCGGGAAAGCCCGACCATACATGCAGGCGCCGAAGTCGCTTGATGCGGAGAGTTGACGACGACCGAGCTTGAGCAAACGCGCCCTATGGGAGACCCGATCAGCAAGCTCTCATGGGACGACCTGCGCATTGTCCGCGCGATCGCCGAGACAGGCGCGCTGGCGGCCGCAGCCCAAAGACTTGGGATCAACGGCTCGACCATCGCGCGTCGCCTGTCGAAGGTGGAGGAGGTGCTGAGCGTGGCGCTCTTCGATCGGCGCCGAACCGGCTATGTCGCCACCGCTCAGGGCGAACAGATCGTCGCCCTCGCCGAGCGCATGGAGCTGGATGTCGTCAGCGTAGCGCGGCGGGTTTCCGGCCACGCACAGGGCCATGCGGGCGAGCTCAGGATCACCACGAGCGATTCGATTCTGCTCTACTTCCTCACGCCCATGATCGCCTCGTTCCAGGCCCTGAACCCGGCGGTCCGGGTTGAGGTGAGCGTCGGCAACGGCACCATGAACCTGGCGCGCGGCGAGGCTGATATCGCGATCCGGGCGACGGAGGCTCCGCCTGAGAACCTGTTCGGGCGGAAGGTCGCCACGATCGCCTGGGCCCCGTACTCGGCGTGTCCGGGCTCGATCGGCGGCGCCCGTCCCATCGCCGAACGTCAATGGGTGTCCTACGGCGGAAGACTTTCGGGCCTGAAGGCCGCCGACCTGGTCGCCAATCGCGCGCCAGCGGACAACGTGGCCTATCGCACCGACTCGGTGGCTGGCGCGGCGGCGGCGATCGCCGCCGGCCTGGGCGTGGGATACCTGCCCTGCATGCTGGGCGACCTGTCGCCGGACATCGAGAGGGTCGGACCAATCGAACCGGCCCTCAACGACGACCTATGGCTCCTGACCCATCCGGATATCCGCCGGTCGGGCCGGATCTATGCCTTCATGAGCCACTGTGTCGAAGCGATCAGCCAGCAGCGCGACCTCGTCGAGGGCCGCCTGGGCGCCGCCCACGACCCGCGAGCGACACCCGGCGGCCCCTGGCGTCCGCTCAGATTTCCGGCAGCACCGCGGTAAAGGTGATCTCGATAAGTTGCTCGGGGAAAGCCAGCCGCGTGACGCCGATCAGGTTGCTGGCCACCTGGGGCCGCGCGACGTCGTAGGTCTCGCCCCGAACCTTGGCCGCGACGGCGAATGCGGCGTCCACGTCGAGCACGAAGAGCGTTTCCTCGACCACATTGTCCAGGCTGGCCCCAAACTGCGCCAAGAGCTTGGCCGCATTGGCGTAGGTGGCCCGCATCTGCGCTTCCATGGCTGAGAATTCAGCCGGCCTGCCCTGGTCGTTCAGCGCCGCCGGCGCGACCAGCTTGCCGGCGCTGTCGTGGCTGAACTGGCCGGAGACCCGGATGACGTTTCCAACCTTGATCGCCTGGGCATAGCCGTAGGCGTCCTCCCACGGCACGCCCAGATAGGCGGCTTCTTTCCTGATGGCTGCGGTGTTCGTCATGCCGTCTCCTTGCATTCCTGGCGTCCCGTTGCGGGGCTGGTCAGCAAGTGATGGCAAGAGTTCGAGGCGGCGCTCAAACTGCATTTATGCCGAATTGGTCGCGCTGAATTGCCGTTGGCCAGACGTGCGGACGCTCCCTAACCATCCTGTCGACACGAGGCGGTTGGCCTCGCCTTGGCTGGAAGCGTGGGTCGCCATGATCACTGAATCTCTACCTCTTCGCACATCGACCCCGACTGAATTTGGCACCGCACAGCGACCCTTTTCCGGCTCGGTCATCGACGAACGCTGGCTGGACGTGGAGGAGCGGGGAGCCATTCCGGGTCAGGCCCCGGATCTGGCGACGATCGACCTTCTGGTGCGCGAAGGCCTGGAACGTCTCGACGACGACATGTCGGCGGCTCGCCGCTACCTGGCGGCCGCGCGGCGTCTGCTTTCGCCAGACGACGACAGCCGACCAGGCGGTCTTCTGCCTTGGCAGGTCAAGCGTGTCGGCCGCTACATCGACGAGCGGCTCGAACGCCGGATCACCCTGGCCGAGGCGGCCGATCAGGTGCGGCTGAGCACGAGCCATTTCTCCCGCTGTTTCCGCGTAAGCTTCGGCTTGCCCTTCACCAAGCATGTGACGCGCAAACGCATCGAGCGTGCACGGTGGTTGATGATCACAGGCGACCACAGCCTGGGCGAGATCGCGCTCGCCTGCGGTTTCGCCGATCAGGCCCATTTCACGCGCGCCTTCAACAATCTGACTGGAGAGGCTCCGGGCAGGTGGCGCCGACAGGTGACGCAAGGCGAGCATCTCCGGCAGTGAGGCCTGCGCTGCCAGGCCCTGGTCTCAGCGCGCCGCCGCCTCGCCCAGCCTGGCCACCAGCGCCGCGCCAGCTTCGTCCAGACCCACGACCTCAACCGCCGCGCCCTGGCGGCGATAGCGCAGCACCACCTTGTCGAGCGCGCCGACGGCGGTGACGTCCCACAGGCGCACGGCGGTCATGTCGATCTCGACGCTCTGCGGATGGCCATGGAACTCGAAGCCGGCGGCGAACAGCTCGGCCGAGACGAAGAACAGCTGGCCCTCGACGACGTAGCGGCGCGCGATCTCAGTGCTGTCGTCCTGTTCTCTGACGCTGATCATCTTGCCGACCTTGCGGGCGAAGAACAGCACGCTGAGCAGCACGCCCAGCACGACGCCCTTGGCCAGGTCGTGGGTGATCAGCACCGTCACGGTGGTGGCCAGCATGACGATGGTCGACTGCAGGGGCGTCGAGCGCAGCTTGCGCACCGAGTTCCAGTCGAAGGTGGTGAAGGCGACCATGATCATCACCGCCACCAGGGCGGCCATGGGGATCTTCGCCACCCAGTCGCGCAGCACCAGGATCAGGATCAGCAGGAAGAGGCCGGCCCAGAAGGTCGACAGGCGCGAGCGGCCGCCGGATTTAACGTTGATGATCGACTGACCGATCAGGGCGCAGCCGGCCATGCCGCCCAGCAGCGGCGAGACGATGTTGGCGATGCCCTGGCCCCGGGTCTCGCGGTCCTTGTCCGACGGGCTGTCGGTCAGGTCGTCGAGCAGGTTGGCGGTCAGCAGGCTTTCCAGCAGGCCGACGAAGGCCAGGGTCAGCGACACCGGGGCGATGATCTGCAACGTCTCCAGCGTCAGCGGCACGGCCGGCAGGTGGAACCCGGGCAAGGCGGTGGGCAGCTGGCCCATGTCGCCGACCGTGCGCACCGGCAGGTTCAGGGCGATGGCCACGGCGCTGAGCGCCAGGATCGCCACCAGCGACGACGGGACGGCCTTGGTCAGGCGCGGGAAGAGATAGATGATCGCAAGGCCCGCCCCGACCAGGGCGAAGGTCTGCCGGTTGCCGCCGATCAGCTGGGGCAACTGGGCCATGAAGATCAGGATGGCCAGCGAGTTGACGAAGCCGCTCATCACCGAGCGCGAGACGAACTTCACGTAGCGGCCCAGCCGCAGCATGCCGATGACGATCTGGATCACCCCGGTCAGCAGGCTGGCGGCGAACAGGTACTCGACGCCGTGGTCGCGCACGAGGCCGACCATCAAGAGCGACATGGCCCCGGTGGCGGCCGAGATCATCGCCGGCCGGCCGCCGACGAAGGCGATGGTCATGGCGATGACGAACGAGGCGTAGAGGGTCACGGCCGGATCGACGCCGGCGATGAAGGCGAAGGCCAGGGCCTCGGGGATTAGGGCCAGGGCGACGACCGTGCCGGCCAGCAGGTCGCGGCCAGGATTGGCGAGCCATTGCTGGCGCGTCTTGGCGAGGAAGCTCATGGGATCGGTCTTGCGTGGTGCGGCGGCGCGCGATCGCGCCGCGAAGGTTTCCCGAGGGATCGGCGCCCGGGGTAGCCATCCGGCGAGGCCGGATCCGTTGTGCGGCTTGGTGATGCCGCATCCGGCGGCGCGGGGCAAGCACCCCGCCGGCGAACTATTTTTGCGCGTCGGCTGGTCCAACTTGCGGTTTCGTGCTCCGCCTGCGTCAAGCTTAGGGGGCCCGGAGAAACAGCGCGCCCCGCTTTGGTGGATGGGGAGTGCGATGACGCGACACGTAGCGATGGCCGGGGCCGCCCTGGCGCTGGTGATGAGTTTCGGCGGAACGGCCGCCTACTCTGCAGAGATCACCCCGCCCGCCCAGGTCTTCGCCCAGGATCCGGGCAGCGACTACTTCCTGGCCGACTACACCGCCTACGAGGCCTATCTGAAGACCCTGGCCGGCCAGTCCGACCGCATGAAGCTGGTCGACATCGGCAAGTCCGAGGAAGGCCGCACCCAGTGGGTGGCCATCGTCTCGTCGCCGGCGAACCTGGCCAAGCTGGACGAGTACAAGGCCGTCGCCCGCAAGCTGGCCAAGGGCGAAGTATCGAAGGAAGAGGCCGAGAAGCTGGCCGCGACCGGCAAGGCCGTGGTCTGGATCGACGCCGGCATGCACGCCACCGAGACGGTGACCTCGCAGGGCCAGATCCAGGTGCTCTACCGGATGCTGACCAAGACCGATCCGGAAACGATGCGCATCCTCGACGACGTCATCGTGCTGTTCGGCCACGACAACCCCGACGGCATGGAGCTGGTCTCGGACTGGTACATGCGCAACGCCGACCCGCAGAAGCGCGAGTACAACTCGATCCCGCGCCTGTACCAAAAGTACGTCGGCCACGATAACAACCGCGACAGCTTCATGTCGCAGATGTCGGAAACCACCAACGTCAACAAGGTGCTGTTCCGCGAGTGGTATCCGCAGATCATCTACAACCAGCACCAGCCGGCCCCGAACGGCATGGTGGTGTTCGTTCCGCCGTTCCGCGACCCGTTCAACTACAACTACGACCCGCTGGTCATGACCTCGCTGCAGGAAGTCGGCATGGCCATGCACAGCCGCCTGGTGGCCGAGGACAAGCCGGGCTCGGGCGCCCGCAGCGCCGCCCCCTACTCGACCTGGCACAACGGCATGGAACGCTCCATCGCCTACTTCCACAACGCCGTGGGCCTGCTGACCGAGATCACCGGCGGCCCCACGCCGATGCCGCTGAACCTGGTGCCGGACGTGCAGCTGCCCAACGGCGACCGCCCCATGCCCGCCCCGCCGCAGACCTGGCACCTGGCCCAGACGGTCGAGTACCAGTGGAGCCTGGACCGCGCGGTCATGGACTACGCCTCGCGCAACCGCGAGCGCATGCTGTTCAACATCTGGAAGATGGCCAGCAACTCGATCGCCAAGGGTTCGAAGGACAGCTGGACCATCACCCCCACCGAGATCGACGACCTGAAGGCCGCTGGCGCCAAGGTGAAGTTCGAGGGCCGCGTCACCGGCTCGCCGACCTCGGCCTCGGTGGATCCGTCGCTCTACAAGACCATCCTGCAGGCCCCGGAGAAGCGTGACCCGCGCGGCTACATCCTGACCGCCGACCAGGCCGACAAGCCGACCGTGGTGGCGTTCCTGAACGCGCTGATCAAGGCGGGCGTCGACGTGGACGAGGCCACCAAGCCCTTCACCGTGGCCGGCAAGACCTATCCGGCCGGCTCCTATGTGGTGAAGACCGCCCAGGCCTATCGCCCGCACATCCTCGACATGTTCGAGCCGCAGGACCACCCGCACGACGCCGAGTATCCGGGCGGCCCGCCCAAGGCCCCCTACGACGTCACCGGCTACACCCTGGCCTACCAGACGGGCGTGAAGTTCGACCGCGTGCTCGACGGCTTCGACGGACCGTTCCAGCGCGTGCCCGACCTGATCGCGGTCAAGCCGGGCGCCGTGAAGGGCTCGGGCAAGGCCGGCTGGCTGATCGACCACGCGCCCAACAACGCCTTCACCCTGACCAACCGCCTGCTGAAGGCCGGCGCCCAGGTCTCGTGGCTGAAGGACGGCGCCAAGGCCGGCAAGCAGAGCTTCGCGGCCGGGGCCATCTGGGTGCCCTACTCGCCCGCTGCCGCGCAGGTGATCGGCGCCGGCGTCAAGGAGCTGGGCATCGACGCCTGGGCCGTCGGTTCGAAGCCGGGCGGCTCGGCCCTGCCGCTGAAGCCGATCCGCGTGGGCTTGGTGGACGTCTATGGCGGCTCGATGCCCTCGGGCTGGAACCGCTGGATGTTCGAGAAGTTCGAAGCGCCCTTCCAGGTCGTCTACCCGCAGCGCCTCGACGCCGGCGACCTGGCCAAGGACTTCGACGTCCTGGTGTTCGCCGACGGCGTGGTGCCCGCGCCCGCCGGCGGCCCGTTCCGCGCCGGCCGCGGCTATCCGCAGCCCAAGGCCGAGGACATCCCCGCCGACTACCACTCGTGGCTCGGCACGGTGACCGACGAGACCACCATCCCGCAGCTCAAGGCCTTCGCCGAGAACGGCGGCACGGTGATCGCCATCGGCGCCTCCACCCGCCTGGCCACCGCCTTCGGCGCGCCGGTCGAGGTGGCCACGGCCAAGACCGAGAACGGCAAGCTGGTGGGCCTGTCGACCAAGGAGCTCTACATCCCCGGCTCGGTGCTGCGGGCCAAGGTCGACGTCACCCAGCCGCTGGCCTACGGCATCCCGGCGGACGTGGACATCTTCTACGATCGCTCGCCGACCTTCACCCTGAAGTCGGACGCCAAGGGCGTGTCGAAGGTGTCGTGGTTCGACACCGACAAGCCGCTGCGCAGCGGCTGGGCCGTCGGCCAGGAGCGCCTCAAGGACACCACGGCGATCCTCGACGTGGACGTGGGCAAGGGCAAGCTGTTCGTCATGGGCCCGGAAATCACCCAGCGGGCGCAGTCGTACGGGACGTTCAAGTTCCTGTTCAACGGCATGCTGTACGGGCCGGCGGTGAGCGCTGGGAAGTAGATGCTGGAGACCCTTCTCCCCTTGCGGGAGAAGGTGTCGCCGCAAGGCGACGGATGAGGGGTCTCTCAAAAACAAAACGCCGCGACAGCCGATCGGCCGTCGCGGCGTTTCTGTACGTGCAACCCCTCACCCGACCTCCCTTCGGGAGGCCACCCTCTCCCGCAGGGGGAGAGGGATCGGGGTCAGCGAATAACCCGCGCTCCCGCGCCCTTCACCAGGGCCTCGACCTCCTTCAGGCGCACCATCGAGGTGTCGCCGGGGGTGGTCATGGCCAGGGCCGCGTGGGCCGCGCCGTAGTCGACGGCGGCTTGCGGGCCCAGGTTCTCCATCAGGGCGTAGGCCAGGCCCGAGGCGAAGCCGTCGCCGCCGCCGATGCGGTCGTAGATGGCCAGGCCGTCGCGCATCGGAGCCTCGTAGAAGGCTCCGTCGGCCCACAGGATGGCGCCGAAGTCGTTGACGCTGGCCGAGCGCACGGCCCGCAGGGTGGTGGCCAGCACCTTCAGGTTCGGGAAGGCCCTCACCGCCTGCGGGGCCAGGGTCTTGAAGTTGGCCGGGTCGGTGGGCGGCAGCCCCTTCACCAGGCCGTCGATCTCCATTCCCAGGCAGACCACGAAGTCATGATCGTTGCCGATCATCACGTCGGTCATGGCGGCGATCTTGCGGTTCAGGGCCTGGGCGGCATCGAGGCCGCCGCGGTCCTTCCACAGCGAGGCGCGGTAGTTCTGGTCGAAGCTGACGATGACGCCGTGCTTCTTGGCGACTTCCAGGGCCTCCAGCACCACCTCGGCGGTGTTGGACGCGAGAGCCGTGAACACGCCGCCGGTGTGGAACCAGCGCACGCCCTCGTCGCCGAACAGCCGCTCCCAGTCGATCTCGCCGGGACGCAGCTGCGAGGCCGCCGAGTTGGCGCGGTCGGAGACGCCCAGGGCCGGACGCACGCCGAAGCCGCGTTCGGTGAAGTTCAGGCCGACCCGGGTGTTGCGGCCCAGGCCGTCGAACTCGCGCCAGACCACGTGGCTCATGTCCACGCCGCCCTGGCCGATCAGGTCCTGGACCAGCCAGCCCAGATCGCTGTCGGGCAGGGCCGTGGCGACGGTGGCGCGCTTGCCCCAGCACTTGCTCATGCCGCGGGCGAAGTTGTACTCGCCGCCGCCTTCCCAGACCTGGAACTGGCGGGCGTTGCGCACCCGCCCGTCGCCGGGATCGAGCCTCAGCATCACCTCGCCGAGGGCCGCGCAGTCCCAGCGGGTCTCCGACGCCGGGCGAAGCTTAAGGATCGGATCGCTCATCAGGCCTTGCCGCGCACCTTGGCGATCAGGTCGACCGTCTCGCGCACCTTCTTGGAGATGCCCGCGTAGTCCTTGGCGTCGAGGGCTTCCTGGGTGATCAGCTTGGAGCCCATGCCGGCGGCGACGATGCCCGCGCCGAACCACTTCTTGATCGAGGCCTCGTCCGGATCGACGCCGCCCGTCGGCATGATCTTGGTCCAGGGCATCGGGCCCATCACGGCCTTGATGAAGTCCGGGCCGCCGACCGACGAGCCGGGGAACACCTTGACGATCTCGCAGCCCAGTTCCTGGGCGTAGGAGATCTCGGTCGCCGAGCCGCAGCCGGGGCTGTAGGGGATCATGCGGCGGTTGCAGAGCTTGGCGACGTCGGCGTTGACGATCGGGCTGACCATGAACTTGGCGCCGTTGGCGATGTAGAGGCCGGCGGTCGGCGCATCGACGATCGAGCCGACGCCCATGATCACGCGCGGATCGGCCGAGGCGAAGTGCTTGGTGACTTCGTAGAAGACGTTGGCGGCGAAGTCGCCGCGGTTGGTGAACTCGATGCAGGGCGCGCCGCCGTCTGCGCAGGCCTGGATGACGTTCTTACAGATCTCGACGTCCGGGTGGTAGAACACCGGCACCACGCCTTGGGTCTCAAGGGCCTGCAGCACCGCCATACGGTTCTTCAGCATTCTCGTACTCCTCCCGGAAAGGGCCGTTCTTGCGCGAGGCGCCGCCGTGGCGCGCCGCGCGTGGAAGATCTGTTCGGGCGATCCCTTAGCCCGCGCGCGCGACTTGCGCCACAGGGCGTGGCTGCCGCCGCGTCACTTTCCGCCAGCCCCCTGCCCCCGGCGAAATAAAGGGCGCCGAGCCAAAGCCCGGCGCGCACCCCAAGGTAAAATGAAGGGCGTCGAGCTAAAGCTCGACGCCCTGGAAAAGTTTGCGCAGGAGCGAACTCAAAGAGCCGCAGGACGCCGGGTCGGGGGAGCCGACCCAAAACGTCGTGACACCGGTATCAATCAGAGCTCGGCTCGTTTTGTCACCGGTGTCATAGATAGATAAGCGCAGTTTCGACATTTGAGCAAGCCCGTAGAAAACGTCGCTCGGGGACCGTTGGCGTTTTTGACGGGCGCGCCGATTCAAGCGGCGGCGCGCCCCTCCCGGATCAGCCGGTGTTGCGCAGGCCAGCCGCGATGCCCGCCACGGTCAGTTGGATGGCCAGGCGCACGTCCTCGGCCTGCTCGCCGCCGCGACGGCGGGCCAGCAGCTCCAGCTGCAGGTGGTTCAGCGGGTCGACCGAGTGGCCGGCCAGGGCCACCGACTCGGCCAGTTCCGGCTGGTTGTCGAGCAGGCTGGAGCCGCCCCTGATGGCCAGGGCGATGCGCTGGGCCGCGTCATGCTCGCGCTTGATGGTGTCGAAGATGCGCTGGGCGCTCTCCTGGTCGGGCGACAGGGCCACGTAGCGGGCGGCGATGCCCATGTGGCTCTGGGCGAGCGCCAGTTCCATGTTCGACAGCAGCGAGGCGAAGAAGTCGAAGTCGCCGGCCAGGTCCTGCAGCTGGCCCGTCGACAGGCCAGCGCGCTCGACGCCCGAGGCGAAGCCGTACCAGCCCGGCAGCATGAAGCGCGCCTGCGACCAACTGAACACCCACGGGATGGCGCGGAGATCCTCGATCTTGCGGCTGGCGGTGCGGCTGGCCGGGCGGCTGCCGATGTTGAGGCCCACGATCTCGCCGATCGGGGTGGCCGACCAGAAGAAGTCCTCGAAAGCCGGGTCGTCATAGACCAGGGCGCGGTAGCCCTCGAACGAGGCCTGGGCCAGGGCGGTCATGGCGCTCTCGACCTTGGGGTCGGGACGGTTGACGTCGCGCTGGCTGGACTGGACCACCGCCGCGGCCAGGCCGTCGAGGTTACGGCGGGCGGTGGGCTGGTCGCCGAAGCGGCGGGCGATCATCTCGCCCTGCTCGGTCATGCGGATGCGGCCCTGGACGGTGCCAGCCGGCTGGGCCAGCACGGCCTCGGCGGCCGGTCCGCCGCCCCGCCCGACGCTGCCGCCGCGGCCGTGGAACAGCTGGATGCCCACGCCCATGCGGTCGGCCTCGAACGCGAGCGCAGAAGCGCCGCGCGCCACGCCCCGACGCGAGGCGACATAGCCGCCGTCCTTGTTGCTGTCGGAATAGCCGAGCATGATCTCCTGCACCGGCCGGTCGCCCAGGATGGTGCGGCTGATCGGCAGCTCCAGCCACTGGCGCAGCACGCGCGGACCGTTCTCCAGGTCCTCGATGGTCTCGAACAGCGGGGCGATCTTCAGCGACGAGCGCGGCGCAGCCCCGCCCCAGACCAGGCCGACCTGCTTGAGCAGGACCAGCGGCTCGAGGATGTCCGACAGGGTGGCGGACTTGGAGATGATGTAGGCGCCGATGCAGGCGTGGCCGTAGTCGCGTACGGCCTGGGCGGCGGCTTCCATCGTGGCCAGTTCCTTGGCCGTCTCCTCGCCATAGGCGGTGAAGGGCGAGACCAGGGGCCGCTGGTGCGACAGCTCCTCGATCAGCAGCTTGGAGCGGGCTTCCTCGTCGAGGTCGAGGTAGCGCACGCCCGAGCCCGAGCGCTGATAGAGCTCGTGGATGGTGCGCTCGTGGACGTCGGCGTTCTGGCGCAGGTCCAGGCTCATCAGGTGGAAGCCGCAGGCCTTGGCGACCGCCACCAGGGTGCGCAGCGATGCGCCGACCAGGCGCTCGCCGCCGTTGGCTTCCAGCGACTCGATGATGATCTGCAGGTCGGCGACGAAGGCGTCGGGGTGGGCGTAGGGCTCCACGTCGGTGCGGCTGGTGGCGTAGGCGACCCACTGGCCGGTCAGCTTCTGCGACACGGCGGTGAGGCGGTCGAAGATCAGCTCCAGGGCCAGGCGGTAGGGCTCGTCCAGGCGGTGCACCGACGGGTCCTTGGCCTGGGACGCCAGGGCCAGCAGCTCGTCGGAGACGGGGGTGTAGGCGGTCGAGACGGCGAGGTTCGACCACAGCTTGCGCACCTCGCCGGCGTACCAGTCGAGGATCACCCGCGACTGCGACGAGAGGGCCAGCTTCAGGGTGTCGCCGTTGACACCGGGGTGGCCGTCACGGTCGCCGCCCAGCCACGAACCCATTTTCAGCAGGGGCGCGATGTGGCCGTGGCTGCCGATCTTGCCCGACCATTCCTCATAGAGATCGACCATGGCCGGCAGGATCGAGGTGCGGACGATCGACAGGGCGTTGCGGATCTCGTCCTTCACGGTGATCCGCTCGGGCCGGTAGAGACGCGTGCGCCACATCAGGGCGATCTCGCGGAACAGGCGCTCGCGGATGTCGGCTTCCAGGTCGGCCGGCAGGTGGTGGCGACGCAGGGTCATCAGGCGCGAGATCTCGGTCTCGCGATCGACCATGCTGCGGCGGCGCACTTCGGTCGGGTGGGCGGTCAGCACCGGCACCACGTTCATGGCCGCGAAGATCTTGGCGAGGTCCGCGTCGGTCTTGCCCGAGGCCTTCAGGGCCGCGACGGCGTCGACCAGGGTGCGGGCGCGCTCGTCGCCGGGGCGGGCGTCGGCCTCGGCGTGGCGGCGGCGGCCGGCGACGTCCTCGCCGATATTGGCCAGCAGCGAGTGGCTGGCGAAGGCGCGCGCCAGGAACACGGCCTGGTCGTTGGAAAGGCCTTCGAACAGGTGGTCGAGACCCGGGGCCTCGCCCTCGTCGGTCTCGTGCGCGGCGGCTTTGCGGGCCTTGGCCACCAGGCCGGCGGCCTCCTCCCCTTCCAGATAGCCGATGGCCTCGATCAGCAGATCGCCAAGCAGATTGGCGTTCTGCCGGACATCACGGCTGGTGGGACGGCTGGCGCCGAGGGAGAGGGCCGAGTCGCGCATGCGCATGCTCCATCACCACCGCCAGGGAGAGCGGTGGATCGTCGGGACTGTAAGAACTGATCTAACGGTTCTCGCGTTCAGCCCGGCCCGGTCGAACGCTGTGCGGGCTCTACAGCCCTTCTTCGCCTTGGGGAAGCGGGACCGTTCGATGGTTGCGCTACCATTGTTCAGCGGCGCACTTTTTATGCGAGACGGGCGTCGCCGCCCTGCCCTCTCAAACGAAAATCCCCGCGAAGTCGCCTTCGCGGGGGATCATTCGGTCTGGTGACGGCCCGAAGGCCGCCGGCCTTAGCGGGCCAGCCAGCCGCCGTCGACCGGCAGGGTCACGCCCTGGACGTAGTCGGCGGCCGACGAGGCCAGGAACACGGCCGCGCCGCCCAGGTCTTCCGGACGGCCCCAGCGGCCGGCCGGGATGCGGGCCAGGATCGAGGCGTTGCGGTCGGCGTCGGCGCGCAGGGCCTCGGTGTTGTTGGTGTCGAAATAGCCCGGCGCGATGGCGTTGACGTTGATGCCCTTGGTCGCCCACTCGTTGGCCAGGATCTTGGTCAGGCCGGCCAGGCCCGACTTGGCGGCCGTGTACGACGGCACGCGGATGCCGCCCTGGAACGAGAGCAAGGAGGCGATGTTGATCACCTTGCCGCCGCCTTGCGTGAGGGCCTGCTTGGCGAAGGCCTGCGTGAGGAAGAAGACGACCTTGAGGTTGGTGTCCATCACCGCATCCCAGTCGGCTTCCGAGAACTCGATCGAGTCGGCGCGGCGGATGATGCCGGCGTTGTTCACCAGAATGTCGACCTTGCCGAAGGCGGCGACGGTTTCGTCGACCACGCGCTGCACGGGTTCGGTGGTCGAGAAGTCGGCCTTGATCGACACGAACTTGCGGCCCAGCGCCTCGACGGCGGCCTTGGTGTCGGTCGGTTCGCTACGGCCCGCGGCGGCGATGTCGGCGCCGGCTTGAGCGAGCGCAATGGCGATCCCCTGCCCGATGCCGGTGTTGGCGCCGGTGACGAGCGCGACCTTGCCTTCGAGGCTGAACGGATTGGCCATGGTGTTTAGTTTCCTGAATCCCAAAGTGTCGTCATCCCGGACGGCCGAAGGCCGATCCGGGACCCAGGGGCCGGCGCACTGCGGCTGCCCCTGGATCCCGGCTCTACGCTGCGCTTCGGCCGGGATGACGGCCGAAGGAACGCGGGAGGCGTGTTACGCCTACTTCAGCTGGCAGATGTCCAGCACGTTCATGTCGGTGTAGTCGAGGTTCTCGCCGCCCATCGCCCAGATGAAGGTGTAGTTGGCGGTGCCCGAACCCATGTGGATCGACCACGGCGGGCTCATGACGGCTTCTTCGTTGGCCATCACGATGTGACGCATCTCGTCCGGCTCGCCCATGTAGTGGAACACGCGGTCGTTCTCGCCCAGGCCGAAGTAGAAGTAGGCTTCCGAACGACGGTCGTGCAGGTGGGGCGGCATGGTGTTCCAGACGCTGCCCGGCTTCAGGACGGTCATGCCCAGCAGCAGCTGAGCCGACTTGCAGGTGGTCGGAACGATGTACTGGTAGATGGTGCGCTCGTTGCTGGTCTCGAGAGCGCCGCGCTCCAGCGGGATGGCGTCGGCGAAGGCCAGCTTCTTGGTTTCGAACGAAGCGTGGGCCGGCAGGCTGACCAGGTAGAAGCGAGCGGCTTCGCCATTCACGCCTTCGAAGGTCACGTCCTTGGCGCCCATGGTGACGTACAGGCCGTCACGCGGAACGATGTCGTAGACGACGCCGTCGACGGTGATCTTGCCGGTGGTCTCGCCGACGTTGATCACGCCCAGCTCGCGGCGCTCCAGGAACGGGTGGCCGGCGGCCGAGGCGGGCTCGGTCTGGTCGGGCAGCTTCACGGCGGTCGAGGCGACGACGCCGCCGATCACGAAGCGTTCGGCATGGTTGTAGTTGAGGACGATCTCGCCTTCGACGAAGAGGTCCTGCATCAGGTAGCGGTCGCGCAGGTCGTCGTTGCTGACGGCGAACATCATGTCCGGATGAGTGGCGTGGTAGGTCTTGGCGAACATCGTTGTTTACTCCGGAAGTGGTGTTCTTATTCGGCAGCGAGCGCCGGGGCCGGGAGAGGCCGCGGCTGATCGAGCTTGTAGGCCTTCTTAGGCAGATTGTACGTCAGGTCTACGATGAGCTCCTGAGCTTCCACCAAATCCATGCGGTGCTCGCTCACCATGCGCGCCAGGAAGGCGCTGTCGACGCGCCTTGCGACATCGTGGCGGGCGGGAATCGACAGGAAGGCGCGGGTGTCGTCGTTGAAGCCGACGGTGTTGTAGAAGCCGGCGGTCTCGGTGACCTGCTCGCGGAAGCGCATCATGCCTTCCGGGCTGTCGTGGAACCACCAGGAGGGACCCAGCTTCAGCACCGGATAGTGGCCGGCCAGCGGGGCCAGCTCGCGGCTGTAGGTCGTCTCGTCCAGCGTGAACAGGATCACCGACAGGCGCTTGTCGTTGCCCAGGCGGGTCAGCAGCGGCTTCAGCGCATCGACATATTCCGTACGCATCGGAATGTCGGCGCCCTTGTCGCGGCCGTGCGATTCCAGCAGGCCGACATTGTGGTTGCGATGCGAGCCGGGGTGGATCTGCATCACCAGGCCGTCCTCGAGGCTCATCTTGGCCATCTCGGTCAGCATCTGGGCGCGGAACAGTTCGGCCTTCTCCGGCGTCACGTCGCCCTTCACCAGGCTCTGGAACAGGGCTTCCGTCTCGGCGTCGCTCAGGTCGGCGGTGGCGGCGGTCGGGTGGCCGTGGTCGGACGAGGTGGCGCCGGCCTCGATGAAGGCCTTGCGGCGGATACGGTGGGCTTCGAGATAGCCCTTCCAGCTGTAGACGTCCTGGCCCGAGATCTCGGCGAAACGTTCGAAGGCGCGCGGGCTGCGCTCGTCCTCGAAGTCGATGACCGCGTCGGGACGATAGGCGGTGATGACGTGGCCGCCCCACCCGCTCTCACGGATGGCCTTGTGGTGCTTCAGCGGATCGTGCGGGCCCTCGGTGGTGGCCAGGGTCTCGATGTTGAAGCGGTCGAACAGGGCGCGCGGGCGGAAGGCGTCGGTGGCGAGCGCTTCGTTGATGCCGTCGAAATAGGCGTCGGCGTTGTCCTCGCCGAGGAACTCGGTGAAGCCGAACACCTTGCTGAACACGTGGTTCAGCCAGATCCACGACGGCGTGCCGCGGAAGAGGTGGAAGTTCTGGGCGAACAGCTTCCAGGCCGCGCGCGGATCGGTGGCGGGCACGCCCGACTTGCGCGGCACCTTCAGGTCGTCCAGCGCCACGCCCTGGCTGTAGAGCATGCGGAAGACGTAGTGGTCGGGCGCCAGCAACAGGTCGGTGGCGTCGCGGAACGGCTCGTTGGTGGCGAACCACGCCGGATCGGTGTGGCCGTGCGGGCTGATGATCGGCAGGGCCGCGACCGTCGAATAGAGCTCGCGGGCGATGCCGCGGACGGTCGGATCGGCCGGGAACAGGCGATCGTCGTGCAAAATCAGGGGCCGGGCCATGGCGTGTCTCCTCGTCCCTTCGCCGGCGGCTGCTAGATGGCCGCTTCGTGGCGCTTGGTAACCGGTGTCAAAGTTCGGTGCAAGGTGCAGGGCGCGGCGCGCACCCTACACGGCTTTGGGAGCGGCGGAAGACTCGCGCACCACGAGATAGGGGATGGTCTTGCCCGGATCGCCCGGCTCATAGCCCTCTCGGGCGATCAGCTTCTCGGCGGCCATGCGGCCCACTTCACGCGTCGGGATGTGGATCGTGGTCAGCGGCGGCCAGACGGCCTGGGCGATCTGGAAGTCGTCGAAGCCGACCACGGTCAGGTCTTCCGGCACCGTCAGGCCGGCCCGACGGGCGGCCTGCAGCACGCCGGCGGCCATTTCGTCGTTGCCCGCGAAGATGGCGGTCGGGCGCGGGGTCTTGGCCAGCAGCGCCTCGCCGCAGGCCAGGCCCGATTCGAAGGTGTAGGCGCCCTGCACCACATAGTCGGGATCGAGCTTCACGCCGGCCTTGGTCAGCGCGTCCTCGAAGCCCCCTCGCCGCTCGTGCGACGAGCGGAAGCTGGGCAGGCCGGTGATGAAGCCGATGCGCTCGTGGCCCAGGCCGACCAGATGCTCGCCCATGGCCTGGGCGCCCAGCCGGTCGTGGCCGACGATCATGTGCTCTTCTTCGTCGAGCGGCACCGAGGCGATGCGGATGTACTCGCAGCCGATGTCGCGCAGCAGGTCGGCGACGCGCTCGTCCTCCGACACCGACGGCGGCAGGATCACGCCGAACAGCTTCTGCCGCTCGATGAACATCCGCACGTCCTGCAGGAAGGTGGGGCTGCCACGGTCGCAGGGGTGGACCACCAGTTCGAAGCCCGAGCCGCGCATGCCGTCCAGCAGGCCAAGCTGCATGTTCACGACGTACTGCGGGTTGGGGTTGTCGTAGATCATGCCGATCAGGAACGAGCGACGGAAGGCCAGGCCCCGGGCCTGGGGATCGGGGGCGTAGCCCCACTCGGCGATCACCGCCTCGATCCGCACCCGCGTCTCTTCGCGCACGAAGGGCGACTGGTTGATCACCCGCGAGACGGTCTTCTTGGAGACCCCGGCCAGGCGGGCGATGTCGTTGATGGTGGCGCGGCGGCGGCCGCTTTCCAGCGCGGCGTTCACATCCGACTCGTCGGCGGACTTGTTGGGCGTCTTTGACGAGGTCACGGCGTTTCCATGCGGCGGGCGTTCTTTTCTTTTGTCATACTCCAGCGTCGAAAGCGTAGCCAATCTGCGGCTAAAAGCGCGCTGGCGAAGCCCTTGACACCGGTTTCCACTCCCTTAGGACCGGATGGCAACACAAAAAGTCGCAAAGACAAAGACCCCAGATGAGCGAAACGGCCACCTTTCCCGGCGAATCGATCCACGGCGTCGATCCGCGCGACCACGTCGCCACCGCCCTGCGCCCCCTGTCGGCCGGCGAAACCGTCGACCTGCACGGCCAGGCGATCCTGGTGCGCAGCGACATTCCCAAGGGCCACAAGATCGCCGTCCGCGCGGCGGCCAAGGGTGATGACGTGCTGAAGTACGGCTGGCCGATCGGCCGGGCTGTCAGCGACATCGCCGTCGGCGATCACGTGCACGTCCACAATGTCGAGACGCGCCTTTCAGGGGTCGAAGGCTACGCCTACGCCCCGACTGGAACCGACAACACCGAGGTGGTCGGCGACCGCACCTTCCTGGGCTATCGCCGCAAGAACGGCCGGGTCGGCACCCGTAACGAGATCTGGGTGCTGTGCACCGTCGGCTGCGTGGCCAACACCGCGCGCCGCATCGCCGAGAAGGCCAATGCCCGCTTCGCCGGCCGCGTCGACGGGGTATTCGCCTTCCCCCACCCGTTCGGCTGCTCGCAGCTGGGCGACGACCTTTCGCACACCCGCCAGCTGATCGCGGGCCTGGCCGCCCACCCCAACGCCGGCGGCGTGCTGATCCTGGGCCTGGGCTGCGAGAACAACCAGCTCAAGGCCCTGCTCGACAGCGCCCCCGACCTTGATCCCGAGCGCCTGCGCTCGTTCACCACCCAGTTCGTCGAGGACGAGTACGAGCAGGGCCTGGAGGCCATCGAGGCGCTCGTCGAGATCGCCGAGAAGGACCAGCGCGAGCCCGCGCCGATCTCCGAACTGGTGGTGGGCCTGAAATGCGGCGGCTCGGACGGGTTCTCGGGCGTCACCGCCAATCCGCTGGTCGGCCGCATCGCCGACAAGGTGGCCGCGGCCGGCGGCACGCCGGTGCTGACCGAGATCCCCGAGGTGTTCGGCGCCGAGAACGTGCTGCTGCAAAGGGCTGCAAGCCGCGAGGTTTTCGACGAAGCCGTCGAGGTGATCGACGACTTCAAGCGCTACTTCATCGACAACCACCAGCCCATCTACGAGAACCCCTCGCCCGGCAACATCGCCGGCGGCATCACCACCCTGGAGGAGAAGTCGCTGGGCGCGGTGCAGAAGGGCGGCCGCGCGCCGCTGGTCGAGGTGCTGCGCTATGGCGAGCGGGTCGGTCCGCACGGGCTGACGCTGCTAGAGGCCCCTGGCAACGACGCGGTGTCGTCCACGGCCCTGACGGCGGCTGGCGCCACGGTGATCCTGTTCACCACCGGCCGCGGCACGCCGCTGGGCTTCCCCGCCCCCACCCTGAAGATCGCCTCCAACAGCGCCCTGGCGGCCCGCAAGCCGTCGTGGATCGACTTCGACGCCGGGGTGGTGCTGGACGGCCAGACCATGGACCAGGCGGCGGACTCGCTGCTCGACCTCGTCGTCGCCACCGCCTCGGGCCAGGAAACCAAGGCCGAGCGCAACGGCGAGCGCGAGATCGCCATCTGGAAGTCGGGCGTGACGCTGTAGCGTCACCACAGCCTTGACGGGAGTTGCTCGCGACGCTCCTTCTGCGCGCCGGCCAGCGTTGTTGCTGCTGGCGCTTGGGGGATAGGATCCATGCACAAGAACAAGCTCGCCGCGCTGGCCGCGGCCGGCGTGGCGTTGGGCGCGCCGCTGCAGGCTCACGCTCAGGCCGCCACCCTGACGATACGCAACGTCATGGTCGGCAATTCCAGTTCAGGCCAGGACCAGGCCTGGATCCGCGTCGACGGCAAGCCCGCCGGCGTCGCCAATGAATGCGTCTATTCGGAATGGTCGCTGTTCTACGCCAACAACGACGGGACGGTTTCCCCCGACAAGGTCGCCTCCCTGGCCCTTACCGCCAAGGCGACGGACTCCAAGATCTTCGTGGCCTATGTGGTCGAGACCGGCCCGTCGGACTTCTGGGGCTGGGGCATCACGCGCTGCCGCATCCTCCGGATCGGCCTGGGCGAGTAGGCGGACGCGAACGGTCCCGTCAGTCGGCCGGCAGCCGCGCGCCGATGAAGTCGGCGAGGCAAGCGGCCGCCGGGTGGCCGCGATTGCACAGCGCGATCGTCGTGAACTCCGGGAAAACCGCCATGTCGCCGTTGATCCCGGGCGCCGCGCCGCCATGGCCGTAATAGCGCAGGCCGTTGCGCTCGCGGATCGCCAGGCCAAGGCCCCAGTGCGCGTTTCCGGCGACGACGAGGGGCTGGATCATGGCCTTCAGTGTCTCGGGGCGGACCAGCCGCCCCGCTCGCAGGGCGACCAAGAAGGCGTGCAGGTCGTCGACGGTCGAATAGGCCCCGCCCGCCGGCAGGCCGACATAGGGGCCCAGCGGCTTCAGACCCGTGGTGCGGGCGCCGACATAGGCGGTCGCCGTGGCTCCAGCATGCTCCGCGCTCAGCGAGGTCGCCGTCATGGCCGCCGGCGCGAAGACCGCCGCCTCGACCAGAGCCGCATAGGGCCGGTCGCCGACACGTTCGAGGATCCGCCCCAGCAGGACGAAGCCGTAGTTGCTGTAGCCCCATCGCGAACCCGGCTCGAACAGGGGATCGCGACCGCCATACATCGCCACCAGGTCGGCCGGCTCGGCGCTGGCGCCCACGCGCCCATCGTAGCCCGGGCCGAAGATGTCGCCGGTTCCGCCGGTATGGGTCAGCAGGTGGCGGATGGTGACGCGGTCGGCGACGGCGGCGTTGGGATAGTCGGGAAGATAGGCCCGGATCGGCGCGTCCAGCCGGATGCGTCCCATCTCGACCATCCGCATGACGGCGACGGCGGTGAACATCTTGCCCATCGAGCCGATGCAGAACCTGACGTCCGGGCGATTGGGCGTCCGCGCGGCTTCGTTCGCCAGCCCCCGCGCCTGCCGCAGCAGCACCTTGTCGCCCCGGGCGATCAGCACCGCGCCATTGAAGCGGCCGGCCCGCCCCTCATGCTCGATCTTCTCGCGGGCGGCTTTCAGCGCCATCGCTTCGCCCAGACGAGGGATCGGCTCACCGGCCGGCGCGCCGGCGAAGGCGATGTCGTCCAGACTCTGGTCGCCCGACGCCTGCAGGGTGAGGCGCGAACGACGGTCCCAGGCCCGGTCCCGGACCAGGGCGGTGATGCTGTCGGCCGTGGCCGTCTCGACCGCGATCAGGTCGAACCCGCCGCTGATATCGCGCACGGACAGGTCGTCGTCGAGATAGGGAACCACGGTCGGCGCCGTGCGGGTCACGAAGGCCTGGTAGACGGCGAGATCGGCGTCATTGAAGGCCGCCAGCCAGCGCTTCAGCCAGGATCGCATGCGATCCGCCTCGCCAACGGCCTGAGCCCGCGCGACGCCGGCCGACGCCCCAACCCCGGCGACCCCGACCATGAACTCCCGACGTCGCATGCCGCCCCCTGCCCCGAAATCGCTTGCGCGAAACCGTTGTAACTAGTTACGACGAGAGTCAATGACTGATCAGTTCGCCCCTCCCGCCGACTTCAGCAAGGGCAGCGGCGCGGCCGCCATCGGCGCGCGCCTGCGCCGGCTGTCCGAACGGATCGACCGCGACGCCGCCCGGCTCTACCAGGAAAGCGGGGAAGCGTTCGAACAGCGCTGGTACGGCGTCGTCCAGCTGCTGAGCCGGCGGGACGCGCTTTCGGTCGGCGAACTGTCGGCGGCGCTGGGCGTCAGCCACGCCTCGATCAGCCAGATCCGCGACGGCCTGGCCAAGGCCGAGCTGATCGCCTGGGAGGTCGACGCCAAGAACGCCCGCCTGCGCCGACTGCGGCTGACGCCGAAGGGCCGCGACCTCGCCGCGCGCCTGGCGCCGCTGTGGACCGCCCTGAACGCGGCGGCCATCGAACTGAACGACGAGGCGGCCGACGCCCTGGCCGCGATCGAGCGCCTCGAAGCGGCGCTCGCCGGGACCTCGCTCTACGACCGGGTCAGGGCCAGGCTGGACTAGCCCCCTCCCCTCATTTGGCCTCGGCGATCTCGTACATCAGGTCGACATAGCTCATCGTGCCGCCCACCAGGCCCTGCACCTTCGGATTGCTGCTCTCGATGACGTAGTACTCGTTGGGCGCATGGGCGCCGCTGCCGTGGCCAAGGCCGAACTGGCCCGCCGGCAGGCTGACCGGCGGCGAGGTGAACACCGTGCCCGGCCACGAACCGGCCAGACGCGGATAGAGCGTCGCCGGCGCGCCCAGGCGCTTGTAGCTGGCCAGCTGGGCGCGGATCAGGCGGCTGTCCTCGGGCGTCTCGGTGGGGTCGTAGCCGCCGCTGACCTTGATCTCGACGTCGCTGAAGCCGCGCTTGTCGAGGTGGGCGCGGATCTTGGCCACGGCGTCGTCCATGGTCATGTTCGGCACCAGCCGCAGGTCGATCTTGGCTACGGCGCGGCCGGGCAGCACGGTCTTGCCGCCAGGACCGGTATAGCCCGAGACGAGGCCCTCGATATTGATGGTCGGCTGCGAGGCCAGGCGCTCCAGCGCCTTCTCCCAAGGCAGGTCGTCGATCCAGCGGTCGACGCCCAGGGCCTTCTTGGCGTCGGCTTCGGTCATGCGCTGGGCGGCCAGTGAAATCAGCTCCTTCTCGCGGGCGGTCAGCGGCCGGACCTTCTCGAAATAGCCGTCGACGGCCGGCGTGTTGCCGTCGGGGGTGACCAGGGTGGTCAGGGCCTGGACCAGACGCCAGGCGGGGCTGTCGACGCGGGCCTTCTCGCTGGAATGGATGTCGGTCTTGGGGCCCCTCCCCCACTTCTCGCCGCTGGCGACCAGCTCGAACTCGACCACGCCCTTGGCGCCCAGGTTGACGCTGACGCCGCCGTTGCTGGGGCTCTGCCAGCCGGCCGGGATGATCACGCCCTCGCACTTCTTGAGCGCGGCCAGCACGTTGGGGCGGGTGACGATCTGGCGGAAATGCGGGCTGCCGATCTCCTCCTCGCCCTCGCAGACCAGGACGAGGTTCACCGGCGGCTTCTTGCCGGCGGCGCGGATGGCGTGCAGGGCGGCCAGCAGCGAGGCCTGCGGCCCCTTCTGGTTCACCGCGCCGCGCCCGACGATGACCTTGCCGAAGCCCGGCTTGTCGACGATGCGCGCCTCGAGCGGCGGCGAGCTCCACTCGGCCGGATCGTACTGCTTGACGTCGTACATGAAGTAGATCGCCAGCCAGCGCTTGGCGCCCACATCGAGCACGCCGAACACGCCCGGCGCGCCGTCGGTCGGGATCTTCTCGACGTTCGTGAAGCCGGCGTCGCTGGCCAGGGCCATCATATAGTCGGCGCCCTTGTCCATGTCGCGGTTCTCGGCGGCGATCGACGGCAGGGCGATCCAGTCCTGGATACGCTTGACCGAGGCGTCGTAGCCGGCTTCGGCGGCCTTGCGGATCGCGGCCATGTCGGCCTCGCGCGCCGACGGCTTGGCGGCTGCGGCCAGGCCAGGAACCAACAGGGTGGCGGCGGCCGCGCCGGTCATCAGCGTGCGGCGGCTCGGAGCGTCTGACATCGTCTTCCCCACGAAACTCTGCGTGGAGAGGATAGGAGGCTACGACTCGGCGGGGAGCAAGACGCGCGCCTCAGCCGCGGCCGCGCACCCACGGCATGATGCGGTCCTGCACCGGCTGGTCGACATAGGTGTGGAACAGCCAGGCCGCGCCGATGGCCAGCGGGAAACCGGCCAGCCACATCAGCCACTGCCAGCCGATGCCGATCGGCACGGTGTCGATCAGCTTGTGCACGGCGCTCCAGTAGATCACGCCGACCAGGATGTGGGTGATGAACAGGGCGAACGAGAGCTTGGCGCCCTCCTCGATCCAGGCCTTGGGATGCTTCACCGGCAGGCGTCCGGCGCCGAGGATGATGGCGGCCAGGCAGGTCAGGCTGGGCAGATCGAAGCGGCCGATCACCTGCAGGACGACGAGGCCCGCGCAGCCGAGGGTCAGCAGCACCTTGGCGGCCTTCTCGCTCGGCCAGGAAAGCTCGACCGCCCGCGCCAGGCACAAGCCCAGCAGGAACAGCGGGATCGCGCGCAGCACGCCGATGCGCAGCGGCAGGTCGGAGAGGCCGATCGGGACCTCGCCCCGCCGGCCGCGCCGCGACCCGCTCCCCCGCCCCGGTCCCCA
>CBINOL010000036.1:0-38331 GCA_966252285.1 uncultured Caulobacter sp. | reverse complement strand
AGTTCGTCCCGGGCCACGTGCACCTGAAGGACCTGGGCCAGCTGGTCGCCCGCGAGATCGAGGCCGCCGGGGGCGTGGCCAAGGAATTCAACACCATCGCCGTCGACGACGGCATCGCCATGGGCCATGGCGGGATGCTGTATTCGCTGCCCAGCCGCGAGCTGATCGCCGACGCGGTCGAGTACATGGTCAACGCCCACTGCGCCGACGCGATCGTCTGCATCTCCAACTGCGACAAGATCACGCCCGGCATGCTGATGGCCGCCATGCGCCTCAACATCCCGGTGGTGTTCGTCTCGGGCGGTCCGATGGAGGCCGGCAAGGTGCAGATCAAGGGCGCGATCCGCTCGCTCGATCTGGTCGACGCCATGGTCGTGGCCGCCGACGACAAGTACACCGACGAAGAGGTCGAGGCGATCGAGAAGGCCGCGTGCCCGACCTGCGGCTCGTGCTCGGGCATGTTCACCGCCAACTCGATGAACTGCCTGACCGAGGCGCTCGGCCTGTCGCTGCCCGGCAACGGCTCGGTCCTGGCCACCCACGCCGACCGCGAAGCCCTGTTCAAGGAAGCCGGCCGTCTGATCGTCGACCTGTGCCAGCGCTGGTACGAGCAGGAAGACGTCACGGCCCTGCCGCGCGGCATCGCCACCCGCGAGGCCTTCGAGAACGCCATGAGCCTGGATATCGCCATGGGCGGCTCGACCAACACCGTCCTGCACCTCCTGGCCGCCGCCAGCGAGGGCGGCGTCGAGTTCTCGATGGCCGACATCGACCGCCTGTCGCGTCGCGTGCCCTGCCTGTCGAAGGTCGCGCCCGCCAAGGCCGACGTGCACATGGAAGACGTCCACCGCGCCGGCGGCGTCCCCGCCATCCTGGGCGAACTGGAGAAGGGCGGCCTGATCGACGCCAGCCAGCCCACCGTCCACGCCGCCACCATGGCCGAGTCCCTGGCTCGCTGGGACATCGGCCGCACCAACAGCGGCACGGCCCAGGAGTTCTTCCGCGCGGCGCCCGGCGGCAAGCCGACCCAGGTCGCCTTCAGCCAGGCCGCCCGCTGGGAGGAGCTGGACCTGGATCGCGAGAAGGGCGTCATCCGCTCGGTCGAGCACCCGTTCTCGAAGGACGGAGGCCTCGCCGTCCTGTTCGGGAATCTCGCGCCGGAAGGCTGCATCGTGAAGACGGCCGGGGTCGACGAGTCGATCCTGACCTTCCGGGGCACGGCCCGCGTGTTCGAAAGCCAGGAAGACGCCGTCAGCGGCATCCTGGGCGGCAAGGTCACGGCCGGCGAGGTCGTCGTGATCCGCTACGAAGGGCCCAAGGGCGGTCCGGGCATGCAGGAGATGCTGTATCCGACCACCTACCTGAAGTCGAAGGGCCTGGGCGCGGCCTGCGCCCTGATCACCGACGGCCGCTTCTCGGGCGGCACGTCCGGCCTGTCGATCGGCCACGTCTCGCCGGAAGCCGGCGAGGGCGGCCTGATCGCCTTGGTCGAGACCGGCGACAGCATCCTGATCGACATCCCCAACCGCGGCATCAACCTGGAAGTCTCCGACGCGGTGCTGGCCCAGCGCCACGCCGCCCAGTTGGCCCGCGGCAAGGACGCCTGGAAGCCCAAGGATCGCAAGCGCGAGGTCTCGCCCGCCCTGCGCGCCTACGCGGCCATGACCACCAACGCCGCCCGCGGCGCGGTGCGCGACGTCTCCCAGGTCGAGCGCCAGAACTAGGATCGGGCGCGGCCGGGCTCGCCCGAGCTCGGCCGCGCAATCCTGGGGTGAGTTTTTCTGCCCGCGCGGCGAGAATATCGGTCGTGCGGAGGAGGGCGGGACGGGTCAGGTTTTCGACATCGACGTAAAAAGCTTCAGGAGAAGCCGATGTCCGACCGCAAGCTCCATCCCGAGACCCTGGCCCTGCACGCCGGCTGGCGGGCCGATCCGACGACGGGGGCCGTAGCCCCTCCAATCTACCAGACCACCTCCTACCAGTTCCAAAGCGCCGAGCACGCGGCCGACCTCTTCGCCCTGCGCCAGCTGGGCAACATCTACACCCGCATCGGCAACCCCACGATCGACATCCTCGAGCAGCGCCTGGCCGCGCTGGAGGGCGGGGCGGCGGCCTTGGCGGTGGCCTCGGGGCAGGCGGCCTCGGCCTTCGCCATCCAGAACCTGGCCCGGGCCGGCGACAACATCGTCAGCTCCACCGACCTCTACGGCGGCACCTGGAACCTCTTCGCAAATACCCTGCGCGACCAGGGGATCGAGGTCCGTTTCGTGGATCCGGAGGACCCGCAGGCCTTCGCCCGCGCCACCGACGAGCGCACGCGCGCCTATTACGCCGAGACCCTGCCCAATCCCAAGCTGACGGTCTTCCCGATCGCGGAGGTCGCCGCCATCGGCCGCGCGCACGGCATCCCGCTGATCGTCGACAACACCGCCGCGCCCTTGCTGGCTCGGCCGCTGGAGCATGGCGCGGCGATCGTCGTCTATTCGACCACCAAGTACATCGGCGGCCACGGCACCTCGATCGGCGGCGTGATCATCGACGGCGGCAATTTCGACTGGGAGGCGCATCCCGACCGCCAGCCGCTGCTCAACACCCCCGATCCCAGCTATCATGGCGCGGTCTGGGCGCAGGCGGCCAAGCCGCTCGGCCCCATCGCCTACATCCTGCGGGCCCGCACGGTGCTGCTGCGCGACCTGGGCGCGGCCCTGTCGCCGTTCAACGCCTTCCAGATTCTGCAGGGGCTGGAGACGCTGCCTCTGCGCATCGCCCGCCATTCGCAGAACGCGCAAGCCGTCGTCGACTTCCTGGCGAGGCGCCCTGAGGTGATCCAGGTGATCTATCCCACTGCTCAGGGCGGCCTGCGCCGCGAGCGGGCCGATCGCTACCTGTCGGGCGGCTATGGCGGCCTGGTCGGCTTCGAGCTGGCGGGCGGGCGCGAAACCGGCAAGCGGTTCATCGACGCGCTCAAGCTGTTCTACCACGTGGCCAATATCGGCGACGCGCGCAGCCTGGCCATCCATCCGGCCTCGACCACCCACTCCCAGCTCAGCGCCGAGGACCAGGCCGCCACCGGCGTCTCCGAGGGCTATGTGCGTCTGTCGATCGGCCTGGAGCACATCGACGACATCATCGCCGACCTCGACCAGGCCCTGGCCGCCTCGGCGGGGTTGCGCGTCGCAGCCGAGTGATGAAAAAGCCCGCCAGATCAGATGCCTGACGGGCTTTCCTCATATTGGGTCAGTGCTTCGAGGTCTGCTCCACGGCGCGGAAGACGCGCAGGTAGTTTCCGCCCCACAGCTTGCCGATGTCGGCCTCGGAATAGCCGCGCGCCACCAGTTCGGCGGTGACGTTGCCGGCCTCGCCTTCGTTGGCCCATCCGACCACCCCGCCGCCGTGGTTGAAGTCCGATGACAGCCCAACATGGTCGACCCCCACGCGCCCCACCGCATAGTCGACGGAGTCGACCAGGTCCTTGACCGTCGCCTTGGGCAGCAGGTCGGTGACGGCGTGGCTGTAGTCCTTGCGCTTGTCGGGCGACAGCGCCTCGGTCCCGTCGGCGGCCCGCTTGAAGGCGACCGGCAGGCCGTACTGGGCGCGCAGGGCCGCCACCTTGGGCTTAAGCTCGTCGGTCAGCCGCACCAGATAGGGCCCGAAGGCGACGATCTGCACGACCCCGCCCTTGGCGGCGATGGCGTCCAGCTCGGTGTCTGACAGGTTGCGCGGGTTGTCGACGACGCCTTGCACGCCCGAATGGCTGGCTACCACCGGCGCGCGGCTGATCGCCAGCACCTGCTTCACCCCGTCGGACGTCAGTTGCGAGACGTCGATGATCACGCCCAGGTCGTTGAGCCGGGCCACCGCCTGCTTGCCCAGCGGCGACAGGCCGCCCCATTCGACCTTGGTTCCGCCGCTGGGGCGAGAAGAGTCGGCGAAGGCGTTATTGCCCGCATGGACGAAGCCGAAGCTGCGCACGCCGCCGGCGTAGTAGGCGTCCAGCGACGCCAGGTTCTCGCCGAACGGATAGGCGTTGAGGAAGCCGACCACGATCGCCCGCTTGCCGGCCTTGGCGGCGGCCTCGATGTCGTCGGCCTTCAGGGCCAGCACGGCGCGATCGGGGTGACGCTCGGCGACGCCGCGGATGGCGGCCAGCTTGGCGTCGGCCTCCTTGCGAGCTTGGGCATAGCCCTCCGGCGTGCGCGGCCCTTGCGCGACGAACACCGCCAGCACGGCCGCGTCGACCCCGCCGCGCTCCAGCTTGGGCAGGTCGACCTGGCCGTCGCCGTCGACGGCGGCCTCGTGCGCCCCGACGCCCAGGTCGGCCGGCACGTCCACGTGGCTGTCGAGCACCAGGGTGCGGGCGTGAACGGCGGCGGCGTCGAGGCCGGCGGCCGTAGCGCCGCTGCCAAGGGCCAGGGCGGCCGCCGTGGCCAGAAGGATGGGGCGAAGCATGGCGTCGTCTTTCTTGTCGTTGGTCGGGGAGGGCGCCTCGCCGCGCGCCGGGCCCCTCGGCGCGTTCGTGAAGGCGGCCCGACGCTAGCCGCCGCCGGGCCGCGCCGACCAACGCGGTGTTCTCATGCTCGATATTGCCGCCGGTAAAGCTTGCGCTCGACGTCGAGCGCCGGTCATCTCCGGCGTCCTTTTCGAACCGAGAGTGCGCTTTCCATGCTCGACGACCGCAAGCCCCACGACGTCCGCCCCCTCGGCAAGAGCGGCCTTTCCGTGTCGCCGCTGGCTTGGGGCATGTGGCGCTTCAAGGGCGAATCCGTCGCCGACGCCCGCCATCTGGTCGAGACCGCGCTGGAGAGCGGGATCACCCTGCTCGACACCGCCGACATCTACGGCGCCGACACGCCCTACGGCTTCGGCTCGGCCGAGGTGCTGCTGGGCAAGGTGCTGCACGACGCCCCGCACCTGCGCGAGAAGTTCGTGCTGGCCTCCAAGGGCGGCATCATCCTGGGCGTGCCCTACAACTCCAGCGCCGACTATCTGATCTCGGCCTGCGAGGCCTCGCTGCAGCGCCTGGGCGTCGAGAAGATCGACCTCTACCAGGTCCACCGCCCCGACGTGCTGGCGCACCCGGCCGAGGTGGCGGCCGCGCTGGTCAAGCTGCGCGAGCAGGGCAAGATCGACGCCGTGGGCGTCTCCAACTACCTGCCCAGCCAGGTCGCGGCCCTGCAGGCGCACCTGCCGTTCCCGCTGGCCAGCATCCAGCCGGAGTTCTCGCCCCTGGCCATCGAGCCGCTGTCTGACGGCGTGCTCGACCAGGCGCTGGAGCGCGACATGGCCGTGCTGGCCTGGTCGCCGCTGGGTGGCGGCCGCCTGACGGGCGAGGGGATCGACGATCGCGGCCGGGCGGTGATCGATGCGCTCGACGCGGTGGCCCGCCCGCAGCACGTCGACCGCGCCGCCGTGGCCCTGGCCTGGATCATGGCTCATCCGTCGCGGCCGATCCCGATCGTCGGCTCCCAGACGCCCGAGCGCATCAAGGCCGCCGCCGACGCCCTGCACGTCCACATGACCCGGGCCCAGTGGTACGCCATCCTGACCGCCAGCCGAGGCGTTCCGCTGCCCTAGATCGCGCGGTCGCCTTTGACGGGCGGCGACGAGATCGCTAGATCATGGCGCGGTAATGAGAATCGTTCTCATTCGGGGTGGCGTGATGCGATCTGGCCAGAGGGGAACGGCTTCCGACCTGACCGGCCTGCTGGAGGCCCACTACGAGGACCTCCGTCGCTTCGCCGCCCGCAAGGCGCGCTCGGCCAGCCTCGCCGACGATGTTATGCAGGACGCTTGGCTGAAGCTTTCGGACCTGACCCGCGCGCCGGGCTTCGACGGGGCGTCCGTACGCAACCCCCTGAGCTATCTGCGGCGGATCATCGCCAACCTCGTGGTCGACCGTCAGCGGCAGGCCGCCGCCCAGGCCAGGCGGATCTCGCCGGGCGAGTTGCCGCTGGACGCCGGCAGCGACGCGCCCTCGGCCTTCCAGGTGCTGGCCGGCCGCCAGGAGATCGCCATCGTCCAGGCCGCCATCGCCGAACTGCCCGACAAGTGCCGGCAGGTGATCCTGCTCTATCGCGGCCACGACCTGACCATGCAGCAGGTCGCCGACCGCCTGGGGATCTCGCCGCGCACGGTCGAGAACCATCTGGCGAAAGCCATGAGCCACTGTCGTCGCCGCCTGAAGGAAGCGCGCGGCGATGGATGAGACTAGGGGAAGCGCGGGCGCCGGTTCGTCCTGTCCATCGGGAGGACCAAAAGCCCACATGAGCGACAAGGACAAAAGCACGGGCGGGGACGAGGCGCTGTTCGACGCGGCGGCGCGCCGAACGCTGCGCCTGCGCGACGGCGGCGACGCGGCCGAGCACGCCGCCTGGCTGGCCGCCGGGCCGGGCCGCGCCGAAGCCATGGCCGAGGCCGACCACATTCTCTCGCTCATCGGCGCGGCTACGGCGCCCCAGGCCGATGCGACGTTCCAGCCGCGACGTCGGCGAGGCGCCGCTGCTGTCGCCGGCCCGCGCCGTAGGGCGTGGAAGATCCCGGCGGCCGTTGCGGCCTGCCTGGTGCTGGCGCTAGGCACGGGCGTCGCCCTGAAGACCCTGGCGCCCGCCGATCCGAACCATCTGGTCGCCGAGATCGGCGAGGTGCGCCGAGAGGTGCTGGCTGACGGCAGCACGGTGACGCTGAACACCGGCGCCGTGCTCGACGTCCGTTACGGGCCCGAAGGCCGTCGCGTGCGGCTGGTGAAGGGCGAGGCGTTCTTCGACGTCGTCCACGATCCCTCGCGGCCGTTCGTGGTCGAGAGCCGGGCCGGCAGCGCCCGGGTGCTGGGCACGGCCTTCGACGTGCGCCTGCAGGGCGACAAGGCGCGGGTCAGCGTCCTGCGCGGCGCGGTGCGGGTCGAGCCGGCGAATGGCGACGGAATGACGGTGCTGCGAGCCGGGCAGGGGGCCTGGCTCGACGGCGCCGCGCCCAAGGCCCTGGCGCTGGAGGATCCGGCCGCGGTCGACGCCTGGCGGCAGGGGCGCCTCGTCGTCTATCACCGGCCGCTGTCCGAAGTGGTCGACGAGATCGGCCGCTACCGCCGTGGCAAGGTGTTCGTGCGCGGCCAGGTGCTAGCCGCCCGGCCGGTGTCGGGCGTATTCGACGTCGCCCGGCCCGACGCCGCCATCGACGCCCTGGCCGCCTCGCTGGACCTTCGCACGGCCCGCATGGGCGGTTTCGTCCTGCTCTACTGACCGCCGCGTAACGCCTTCGCAAAAAAATCGACGAGGTCGCTAGGGGATCTCGCCGCCGGGTTTCGTCTCTCCATCATAAGATGCAATTGAGTGTCGCTCGCAATAATGAGCGACCCACGAGACGAGACCGACCGAAGACATGACGACGCCTGCTATCCGTTCCGGCCTGCTGCCCCGTATCCGCCGGCTGTCGTTGTGCCTGGCCCTGGCTTCGGCCAGTCCGCTGGCGCTGGCCGCGCTTCCCGCCGCCGCCCAGGAAGCCTTCGCCTACACCGTCGACATCCCCGCCCAGCCGCTGCCCCAAGCGCTGAGCCAGTTCTCGCTGCAGACCAAGGTGCAGATCGTCTACGCCGTCGAGGCGCCGTACGGCCGCCGCGCCCCCGCCGTGCGGGGCCGCTTCAGCCAGGGCGAGATCCTGTCGCGCCTGCTGGCCGGCAGCGGCGTCACCTGGCGCGAGGTGCGCCCCGGCGTCGTCACCCTGGAAGCCGCGCCCAGCGCGAAGGGGGCTGTGGTCACCGACGCCCTGCGGGTCGAGGGCGCGACCGGCGGCGGCGAGGCGCTGAGCGCCCGTGACGCGCTCGGCTATGACGGTGTCTACGACCTCGACGGCGCCTCCACCTATGCCGGCAAGAGCGAGGTCGAGCGCTACAAGGGCGTCAGCCCGGCCGACGTGCTCAAGGGCATGGTCGGGGTGTTCAGCGGCGACGCCCGCAACAGCGGCGCTCTCGATCCCAGCGTCCGCGGCGTCGAAGGTCCCGGCCGGGTGCCGGTGATCATCGACGGCGGCGAGCAGGCCCTGACCGTCTGGCGCGGCTACAACGGCGCCAACAACAGAAGCTACATCGACCCCAGCCTGGTCGGCGGGGTGCAGGTGCTCAAAGGGCCGTCCCTGACGGCCGGCGTCCACACCTCGGTGGGCGGGGCGGTGGTCATCGACACCCTCTCGCCGCGCGACATCCTGCGCGAGGGCGAGACCTACGGCGCCGAGGTCCGCATCGAGGGCGGTAACAACTCCACCAAGCCGCGCCTGCCGACCCTGCTGACCGGCCGGGACTATCGCAACGTCCCCGGCTTTCCCGGCTCGACCGGAACCACGGGTTTTCCCAACAGCCCCTACAACGATCCCTACGTGCAGGTGACGCCGCGCACCTCGTCCGACAACGACACCCTGTCGCTGGGCGACCGCGCCGCGCGCCTGGCCATCGCCGGCCGCGGCGACGACTTCGAGTGGCTGGTCGCCTACGCCTGGCGTGAGCGCGGCAACTACTTCGCCGGCGAGAGCGAGGCCGACTACTACAAGCAGACCAACCTGCCGACGCCGTCAGGCCCGCAGGACCTGATCAAGCGCCTGGCCTTCAACTACCAGCCCGGCAACGAGGTCCCCAACACCTCCAGCGAGATGAGCTCGTGGCTGGGCAAGCTGGTCTGGAAGATCAGCGACAGCCAGCAGCTGAAGTTCGGCGTACGCGACACCGTCTCGACCTATGGCGAGGTGATGCCCTCGCGGATCATCTCGGTCGGCAACAACGGCATGGGCAAGGTGCAGTGGCCGCTCAGCGAGGTCCACGCCACGGCCTGGAACGTCGACTACCGCCTCAAGCCCGGCGGCCGCTGGGTGGACCTGAAGACCTCGGTCTGGCTGACCCGCACCAACAGCCACACCTACAGCGCCGGCGGCTTCCCCAACTGGGCCCAGAACGCCGCCAACCCGATCATCAAGAACACCGCGCTCGCCAATGCCAAGAACGACCGCTACGGCCTGTCGGCCAGCAACAAGATGCGCCTGGCCTCGACCCTCGACCTGGTGGTCGCCGGCGACTGGCAGCACGAGAAGCTGACCTCGCCCGACGTCTGGGGCGGCACGTTCGACGGTTGGCGCCAGTATCCCCGGGCCGGTCGGCGCGAGGAATACAACGTTCACGCCAACCTCGAATGGCGGCCGGTCAGCGAGCTGACCCTGACGGCCGGCGCCCGCTACTCGCACTACTGGGCGTTCGACGACTTCCTGGCCGAGCAGCTGGCCAAGGGCGTGGTGTTCACCAACTACGTCTTCACCGACGGCTCGGTGCTCTACCGCACCCTGGTCAACGGCCGCACGGTCAACAACCGCATCGCCTGGGAGCGCGACAGCACCGGCAAGTTCACCCGCGCCACCAACCCTTGCGTCAACGGCTTCCTCAATAGCGTGGCCAACGCCACCGGCTATTGCGTCGCCTCGCTGAACCAGGCCCCGGTCACCGCCGTCAGCCGCACCCAGCGCGGCGACGGCTGGACGCCCGCGGCCTCGGCCACTTTCAACTTTACGCCCAACGCCCGGGCCTATGCGCGCTACGCCGAGGCCTACCGCTTCCCCAGCCTGTTCGAGAGCACGGTCGGCTTCTCGGCCGCCATCGATCCGACCCGGCCGCTGAAGCCCGAGCGCGCTCGCACCTGGGAGGTCGCCTACATCCACGACCTGTCGGCCCTGCTGTCGCTGCCCGAGGGGCAGCGCGCCGACTTCCGGCTGACCTGGTTCCGCAATCGCACCAGCAACGTCATCGAGCGCGGCACGCAGCTGCAGCTGTCCAACATGGAAAAGCAGATCATCGAGGGGATCGAACTGCAGGCCCGCTACGACAACGGCCGGCTGTTCGCCGACTTTTCCGCCGCCCACAACTTCAAGAACAAGGTCTGCGACCGCCAGCAGGCGATCCTCAAGCAGCCCAACACCGGCATCGTGCCCGACTGCGTGAACTTCGGCTTCGTCGGCGGCTACCTGCTGACCCAGGCGACGCCCGAGAACTCGGCCAACCTGAACCTCGGCGCGCGCTTCCTGCAGCGCCGGCTCGAGGTCGGCGTGCGCGGCGTCTACTACAGCGGCTACGACAATCCCGAGCTCGACCGCTTCATCGGCGGCGCCACCGCCACCCGCGTCGACGGCTGGGCGCTGAACACGCCCTACCTGTGGGACGACATCGTCACGGTCGACGCCTACGCCAATTTCAAGCTCAACGAGAAGGTCCGGTTCGAGCTGGTCGGGACCAATCTGAACGACCGCTACTACACCGATCCCCTGACCCGCACGGCCCAGCCAGCCCCCGGGCGCACGCTGAAGCTCAGCATGACCGCCCGCTACTGACCCCCAATTCACGGCTTTCGGCGCGTCGGCTCCCTACCGACGCGGCGGACGCCGCTGGATGAGCCCGGGCCTCCATCGAAGAGGCCCATTCAACTAAGCATCGGAGAAGACGAGATGTCCCGTTCGACCTTCAAGACGCTGATCCTGGCCTCCATCGCCGCCGCCGCCCTGACGGGCGTCGCCCATGCCGGCATCGTCGGCGAGTCCACCGACGAAACCCACCTGAAGGTGGGCGCCAGCGTGATCAACGCGGGTCCGCACACCGCCGGCAAGGCCGGCGTGGCCGTCGCCTCGATCGGTCTGTCGGCCTATGTCGACTTCCAGGGCCTCGCGGCCTCGGCCCCGCCGTCGGGCGGCGTCAGCACGATCAACAACCCGTCGACCGCGCCGGGCAGCCACAACGGCATGGGCGTGTTCAACTTCGCCAAGGTCAGCACCGGCGACTTCTGGTTCGGCGAGTGGTCCGACACCGCCAACGCCAATGACGGCACCCACACCGTCTACTACGTGGGCGACGACACCGGCGCGACCGCGGGCACGGGCACGGCCAGCTACACGGTGAAGGGTCTCAGCGACTACGCCACCAACGGCATCCTCGAAGGGACCTTCAACGCCGACTTCACCGGCGGCACGCTCAGCGGCTACGTCCAGAGCGCCTCGACCGGTTACAAGGTCGATATCGGCTCGGTGGGCATTTCGGGCCTGAACATCGCCAGCACCGCGGCCAACGCGACGGCGACGCAAGGCACGACCACCCTGGCCTCGGGCGGCGAAGTCAGCGGCAAGTTCTTCGGCGCCAACGCCGCGGCCCTGGCCGGTCTCGTCACCTTCGGCGGCAACAGCGTCTACGACACCGCCTTCGGCGGCACGAAGAACTGATGATGCAAGGAGCGGGGGCCTCTGGGCTTCCGCTCCACGCTCCTTGATGCGCATGTCGCCCGTTCCCTCGCGTTTTCCGTTCCGCGCCGCCGCCGGCTGCGCGGCTTTCGTCGTTCTGGCCCTGGCCGGCGCGGCCCATGCCCAGGTCGACGAGGACACCCGCCTGCGCCTCGACCAGGATCTGTCGCGCCGCGCCGCCGAGCGCGAGGCCAGGACGCGGCAGGAGACCGCGCCCGACGTGCTGGTCATCGACGGCCAGGCCTATACGGTCGGGCCCGGCGCCGACGACGTGGGCAAAGCGCTCTACCTGTCGCTGGCCCGCCGCCAGTGGGCCGACGCCCGCCGCTTCCTGAAGGCCTATCTGGCCTTGCCCGAGCGCGACCCGATGCTGGTCCACTATGCCCAGGGGCAACTGGCGCGGCAGGACGGCGACATGCGCGCGGCCGAACGCAGCTATCGCCAGCTTCTCGCCCTGCAGCCCGGCTTCATGCCGGGGCGCATCGAGCTTGCCCGCGTGCTGTTCGAGGGCCAGCGCGATCGCGAGGCCGAGGCGGCCTTTCGCGCGGTCCTTGCCGACATGCCCAAGGACGATCCCCGAGCCGCCGGGGTTCGTCGCACCGTCGAGAGCTTCCTGGCGGCCCTGAAGCGCCGCCGTTCCTGGACCGGCCAGTTCGCGCTGGGGCCAGGCTGGAACTCCAACGTCAACCAGGCCTCGGGCAGCTACGCATGCCTGTTGCCCGGACCAGAAGGGATCTGCTTCTTCGACCGCAAGACGCCCGATCCCGTCGGGGCGGCGACGGTCAGCTTCGAGACCGTGCTCAACAGGCGCCTGCCGCTGCGGGGCTCGGGTGGGCTGACCTTCCGTGGCATGGCCTATGGCGAGCTCTATCCAGAGGAGGGGCGCTACAACCAGGCCACCTTCGTCGCCCAGGCCGGGTTCGACTACCGCACCGCGCGCCTGGCCTTCGGCGTCGCGCCGTCGCTCGATGTCGGGACGATGGGCGCGGAGCGGCTGTACGAGGCGCCCGGTCTGCACGCCGAGGTCAGCCGCACGCTCGGCGCCTCGACCCTGGTCAAGCTGGAGGGCGACTACAAGGCGATGCGCTACAGCCGGGCCTCGTTCGCGTCGCTCGACGGCGACCAGGCTTCGCTGTTCCTCACCGCCTGGCGCGGCCTCGCCGGCGGCTGGACGGTGTTCGGCGGCGCCGACCTGCTCGACAAGGACGCCGATCGCGCGGTCGACGCCTATCGTCAGGCCGGCCTGCGGCTGGGCGCGGCGACGCCGACGATGAAGGGCTTTAACGGGACTCTGTTCGCCTCGGCCCGCCGCAAGCGCTGGAACGCCGTCAACGAGACGCTGGAGGCGCGCCGCCGCGACGACGAGCAGAGCTTCACGGCCATCCTGCGCGCGCCCCGCTGGAAGACGCCCGGCGGCTTCACGCCCAGCCTGACCGTGCAGTACGCCAAGGTCGCCAGCAGCATCGACTGGCTGTTCTCCTACGAAAAGACGGCCGCCAGCCTGAAGCTGGAGCGGGTGTTCTGATGCTGCAGGCCCTGCCCATGACGGTGCTGGAGATCCCGTACGAGCCGCTCGCCGCCACAGGGCGCAAGCGCCGCTGGAGCCTGGCGCTGTCCGGCGCGGTGGTGCTGCATGCAGCCTTGCTGCTGGGCGCCTATCTGCGGCTGAGCCGACCCGAGATGCCGCCGGCCGCGCCGATCGAGGCCATCGCCGTCGAGTTCGCGGTCGAGCCGGTCGCGCCGCCGCGGCCCAAGGACGAGCGCCCGCCGGGGCCGGAGGCCAAGCCCAGTCCGGCCGCCGTCGCCGCGCCGTCGCCGCCAGAGGCCATCGACCGGCCGCCCGATCCGCGCGGCGTGATGCCGCCGCAGCAGCGATCCGCCGCCCAGGCCGTGGAGGCGGACGCCGCGGCTCGGCCCTCGACGCCGCGCGAGGCCTCGGCGCCGCCCGCCGTGCCTGCACCGCCGGCGCCGGTCATGGCCGCCCCGCGCACCTCGGCCGCCAGCGCCCGCGACGCCGCGGTCAGTTGGCGCGGCCTGATCCTGGGACGCCTGAAGGCCTACAAGCGCTATCCCCGCCGCGCCCAGAGCGCCGGGCAGGAAGGGGTGGTCCACGTCGCCTTCACGGTCGATCGGGCGGGCCGGGTGCTGAGCGCCAGGATCGCCAAGGGCTCGGGCTATCCGCTGCTCGACGACGAGGCCCTGGCCACGGTCCGCCGGGCCTCGCCCATGCCGCCGCCTCCCGACGACGTGACGGGCGATCCCGTCGAGGTGCTGGTGCCGGTGGAGTTCTTCGTCGGCTGACGGGCAGGGCGGCCTGAGTGGTGGATTGTCACCGGTTACGGCTAGCCAAGCCTGCGTCACGCTGTAGAGTTGAGTCGGGTGTTCGCGGCTGGGCCTGGTCTTGGTCGCGAAGGGGGCGAATGCGGGTTTCCGGCGCGTGACAGTTTCGAGAGGGGCGTCGGACGACGCGGTCGTCGCGGCGCACGCACGGCTGGCGAAGGACGCCGGGTTCCAGTTCGACCAGGCGGTGTTCGTGCCGCCCAAGATCCCCGAGTGGCTGCGCTACTTCGGCAAGTTCATCGAATTCATCGCACCCTATCTGAAGTGGGTGTTCTGGATCGGTCTCGCCGTGCTGGTGGTGCTGATCCTGTACGCCATCGTTCGCGAACTCCTGCGGATCTGGGCGCCGGCGCCGCGGGCGATCAAGCCGCTGGTCGTCGCTGAGGCCGGCTGGCGTCCCGACGCGGCCGACGCGCGCGACCTGCTGGCGGCCGCCGACGAACTGGCCGCCAAGGGTCTCTTCGTCGAGGCCGCCCACCTGATCCTGCTGCGCAGCGTGCAGGACATCGAAAAGCGCCGTCCCCGCTCGGTGAAGATCTCGTTGACCGCGCGCGAGATCGCCGCGCTGCCGGCCATTCCCGACGCCGCCCGGGGCGCTTTCGTCGGCATCGCCCGCCTGGTCGAGCGGGGCCTGTTCGGCGGCCGCCCGGTCGGCGCCCAGGACTTCGCCGAGTGCCGTGCGGCCTACGAGGCCTTCGCCCTGCCTGACGGATGGCGCGGATGAGCGCCTCCCAATCCTCGGGCAAGTCGGCCGGCATGTTCTCGCCGATGACCATGCTGGTGCTGGTCCTGGTCGGCGTGGTCTCGTTCAGCGGCCTGGCCGTGCTGTCGGCCTATGCGCCCGAGCTGCGCAAGGGCGACGACGGCGGCGGCCACGCCCTGTCGCGCTCGTCCGTCGGTTTCGGCGGCATCGCTCGCCTGCTCAGCCTGATGGGCGAGCCGGTGCTGACCAGCCGCGGCGACCTGCCGCTTTCGGCCGAGGAAGGGCTGCTGGTCTTGACGCCGTCGGCGGGCATGTCGCCCGTGCCGCTCGAGCGCAACGACCATATCGGCCCGACCCTGGTCGTGCTGCCCAAGTGGGACGTTCGGCCCGACGCCAAGCATCGCGGCTGGGTCACCACCTTCGGCGCCAACAATTCCGCCCAGGCGCTGGACCTGCTGCCGCCCAAGCTGCGCAAGGATCTCAAGCTGAACGCCGCCAAGGGCAAGCGCACGGTGCGCCTGCGCCGCCCGTCCGGCGAGGCGTTCGGCGGGCCGGTGACCATCACGGGCTCGCGCACGCTGGCGGGGCCGGGCTGGACGCCGGTGCTGCTCGACCAGGACGGCGGCGTGGTGATGGCCATGCGCGACGACAGCTGGACCTATGTCCTGGCCGATCCCGACTACCTCAACACCCAGGGCCTGAAGACCGCTGACGGCGCGCGCACGGCCGTGGCCATGCTGAACCTGATCCGCGACGACGGCTCGCCGGTGGTGTTCGACGTCACCCTGCACGGCTTCAAGCGCACGCGCAGCCTGATGCGCCTGATCGTCGAGCCGCCGCTGTTGGGGGCGACCCTGGTGGCCGTGGCCCTGGCCCTGCTGGCGGGTGCCCAGGCCTTCGCGCGCTTTGGCCCGCCGTTGCGCTCGCGCCGTGCGGTGGCGCTGGGCAAGACCGCGCTGGCCGACAACACCGCGGGCCTCGTGCGCCTGGCGCGTCGCGAGCATCGCATGGCCAAGCTCTACGCCCGCCTCATCCAGGCCTCGGCCGCCCGCGCCATCGGCGCGCCGCGCGGCCTCGACGGCCAGGAACTCGCCAACTTTCTCGATCGCGTCAGCCGCACCGTCGGCGCGACCCACACCTATTCGGCGCTGGCTGATCGGGCGCTGACGGCCTCGCCGTCCGACCTGATGGCCGTGGCGCGCGATCTCCATATCTGGAAGCAGGAGCTCATCCGTGGACGTCAGTGAAGTCGGGGCGCTCGCCGCGCGGATTCGCTCGGAGATCGGCAAGGCCGTCGTGGGCCAGGACGACGCCGTCAACCTGCTGCTGACGGCGCTGTTCGCCGGCGGCCACGTGCTGCTGGAAGGCCCGCCCGGCACTGCCAAGACGCTTTTGGCCCAGAGCTTCGCGCGCACCGTCGCGCTCGACTACGGCCGCATCCAGTTCACGCCTGACCTGATGCCTGGCGACGTCATCGGCGCCAACCTGTTCAACTTCCAGACCTCGACCTTCAGCCTGACGCGCGGTCCGGTGTTCTGCGAACTGCTGCTGGCCGACGAGATCAACCGCACGCCGCCCAAGACCCAGGCCGCCCTGCTGGAAGCCATGCAGGAGCGCCAGGTCACCATCGACGGCAAGTCGCACCCGCTCAGCCCGCGCTTCACCGTGGTCGCCACCCAGAACCCGATCGAGCAGCAGGGCACCTATCCGCTGCCCGAGGCGCAGCTGGACCGCTTCCTGTTCAAGCACGTGCTCGACTATCCCAGCGCCCAGCAGGAGCGGGCGATCATCGTCGGTCACGGCTCGCGCACCGGCCAGATGGACCCCAAGAGCTTCGGCGTCGAGGCCGTGGCCGAGCGCGCCGCGATTGACGCGGCCATCGACACCGTGGCCAAGGTGCGCCTGACCGACGAGGTGGTCGGCTACATCGTCGACCTGGTGCGGGCCACCCGCGAGTCCACCGACATCGAGACCGGCGCCAGCCCGCGCGCCGGCGCCATGCTGGCCGTGGCCGCCCGGGCCCGCGCCGCGCTGGACGGCCGCGACTACGTGATCCCCGACGACGTGAAGTCCCTGGCCGCACCGGCCCTACGTCACCGCCTGATCCTCTCGGCCGCCGCCGAGATCGAGGGCCGCAAGGTCGACCACGTGCTCTCGGGCCTGGTCGAGCGGGTGGCGGCTCCCCGGTGATCTATCCCACGCGCCGCGCGGTCGTCGCCGTCGCCGCCGGCATGCCGGCGGCGCTGGTCGTCGGCGTGCTCGCGCCGGCCGGCTGGCTGGCCGGACCGATCTGGATCGGGGTCATGCTGCTGGCCATGATCGCCGACGCGCTGTCGGGCGGCTCGCGCACGCGGCTGGCGCTGGACGAGCCGCAGCGGCCGTTCCTGTCGGTCGCCCGAACCGCCGCCATCGCCTTCACCACGCGCTTCGGCAAGGGCCCGGTTCCCGGCCGCGCCGAGGCGGCGCTGGACGCCGACGACCGCCTGGGTCTGCAGCCGCGGTTCGCCCGCAGCGACGTCGAGGGCCGCGCGGCGACCTTCGACTTCTCCCTGACGCCCGAGCGGCGCGGTGAGGGGCGTCTGCACCGCCTGTGGGTGCGCTGGACCGGTCCGCTGGGCCTCGTCTGGAAGCAGCAGACCTTCGTGCTTGATCTCGACGCGCCGGTCGGCACCGACCTGCAGGGCGTGCGCGAGGAGGCCGTGCGGATGCTGGCCCGCGACGCCCTGATCGGCAGCAAGACCCAGGTCGACCGCGGCGAGGGCTCGGAGTTCGAGGCGCTGAAGGAGTTCCAGACCGGCATGGACCCGCGCGCCATCGACTGGAAGCAGTCGGCGCGGCACCTGCACCTGCTGGCCAAGGAGTTCCGCACCGAGCGCAACCATCACATCGTCATGGCCATCGACGGCGGCCGGGCCATGTGCGAGCCGGTCGGCGGCGCGCCCAAGGTCGACCGGGCCATCAACGCCGGCCTGCTGCTGGCCTATGCCTGCCTGCGCGCCGGCGATCGCGCGGGGTTCTATTCGTTCGACTCCGTGCCCCGGCTGCTGACCGGCGTCGTCAGCGGGCTCGACGCCTTCCGTCAGCTGCAGCACGCGGCCGGCCGCATCGACTACTCCGCCGAGGAAACCAACTATACCCTGGCGCTCAACACCCTGGCGGCCAAGCTGCGCCGGCGCTCGCTGGTGGTGGTGTTCACCGACTTCACCGACCCCACCGCCGCCGAGCTGATGATCGACGCCTCGGCCCACCTGCTGCGCCGGCACCTGGTGCTGTTCGTCGTCATGCAGGACGAGGAGCTTGAGGCCATGGTCGACGCCGAGCCGTTCGAGCCGGCCGACATCTCGCGCGCCGTCGTCTCGGCCGGCCTGCTGCGCGAGCGCGAGGCCGTTGTCGCCCGTCTGCGCCGCATGGGCGCGCACATCGTCGAGGCCCCGGCCGCCCGCATCGGTCCGGCCCTGATCAACACCTATGTCGACCTCAAGCGGAGGGACCTCCTGTGATCGACGTCAAGGTCGACGGCCGCCTGAAGAGCCAGCGCTTCCGCCAGGAGCGCGAGGCCGACTGGAAGCGCCTGGAACGGCTGATGGAGAAGGTCGAGAAGGGCTCGATGGCCAGTCTCTCCGAAGAGGAGATCCTGGCCGCGCCCGTGCTCTACCGCTCGGCCCTGTCGTCGCTGTCGGTGGCCCGCGCCACTTCGCTCGATCGCGGCATGATCGAGTATCTGGAGATGCTCTGCGCTCGGGCCTATTTCTTCGTCTACGGCTCGCGCGAGACCCTGCGCAGCCAGCTTGGCGCCTTCTTCGCCGGCGGCTGGCCGGCGGCCGTGCGCGGCCTTTGGCGCGAGACCCTGGTCAGCGTCGGACTGATGGTGATCGGCGCCCTGGTCGGGGCCTGGCTCTTTAGCCAGGACGCCGAGTGGTACTACGCCTTCATGCCCAAGGAGATGACCGGCGGGCGCGATCCGGCCGCGACCACCGAGATGCTCCGCTCCACCCTGGACGGCGCCAAGTCGGGCAGCGGCCTTTCGATGTTCGCCACCTTCCTGTTCACCCACAACGCCCAGGTGGCGCTGCTGGCCTTCGCCCTGGGTTTCGCGCTGTGCGTGCCCACCGCGATGCTGGTGATCTACAACGGCGTGATGCTGGGGGTGTTCTTCGCGCTGTTCGCCAGCCGCGGCCTCGGCGTCGAGGCGGGGGGCTGGCTGGCCATCCACGGGGTCACCGAGCTGTTCGCCGTCTGTCTGGCGGGCGCGGCCGGTCTCAAGATCGGCTGGACCGTGGCCTTCCCCGGCGAGCGCAGCCGCCTGGACGCCGCGGCTGCGGCCGGACGGCACGCCGCCACCGTCATGGGCGGCGTGGTCGTCATGCTGTTCTTCGCCGGCCTGCTGGAGGGCTTCGGCCGCCAGCTGATCGTCTGGACGCCAGCCCGCTATGGCGTGGCGGCGTTCACGGCCCTGATCTGGGGCCTCTACTTCTATGCGCCGCGCCGGAGGGAGATCGCATGAGCGAGGCCTCCACGCTCAAGCTGACGCGGGCCTTCGTCACGCCCGAGGGCGTCGACCTGCGCCTGCAGCTGGCCGACGCCAGCCAGCGCGCCGGGGCCTTCCTGGTGGACGCGGCGATCATGGTCGCCGTGCTCATCGTCGCCTCGATCGTGATCGGCCTGGTCGGCGTCGGCGCCCTGGCGGCCGCGGGCCTGAAGGGGGCGGAAGTCATCGCCGTGCTGTGGCTGCTCGGCTTCTTCCTGCTGCGCAACTTCTACTTCGTCGGCTTCGAGCTCAGCGCCGCGGCCGCCACGCCGGGCAAGCGGGCCATGGGCATCCGCGTCGCCGCCCGCGACGGCGGCCGCCTGCGGCCCGGCGCGATCTTCGCCCGCAACGCCATGCGCGAGCTCGAGATCTTCATTCCGATCAGCATGCTGTTCGCCCCGGCCGGCGTCGAGGGCGGCGGCGTCGAGGGCTGGATGTACCTGCTGGGCATCACCTGGGCGGGCGTGTTCCTGCTGTTTCCGCTGTTCAACAAGGACCGGCTGCGGGCCGGCGACCTGATCGGCGGCACCTGGGTCGTGCGCGCGCCCAAGCGCAAGCTGATGCGCGACATGGCCGACGAGGGCGCCGAGCGCCTGCAGCGCTACGCCTTCACTCAGGAGCAGATCGACGCCTACGGCGCCAAGGAGCTGCACGTGCTCGAGGACGTGCTGCGCGAGCGCGATCGCAAGACCATGCGCGCCGTGGCCGACCGCATCGCCGGCAAGATCGGATGGACGCGCCTGGCGGAGGAAGACGACTACGACTTCCTCAGCGCCTACTACGCGGCCCTGCGCAAGCGGCTGGAAGCGCGCCTGCTGATGGGCGTGCGGCGTCGCGACAAGCACGACACCGCGCGCTGAGGCTTTGATCAGGCGGCCGAGCGCAGGAAGCGGCCCGCCCGCTGGCCGACCACGCCGCCGCCGCTCCAGGCCAGGGCGCCGTTGACGAAGACCTGCTCCACGCCCTTGGCCGGACGGGTGGGGGCTTCGTAGGTGGCCTGGTCGATGATCGCCTCGGCGTCGAAGACCGTCAGGTCGGCCTTCATGCCCACGGCCACGCGGCCGCGGCCGACCAGTCGGAAGGTGTCGGCGGCCAGGCCGGTCATCTTGTGCACGGCGGCTTCCAGGCTGATCAGCTTCTGGTCGCGGGCGTAGTGGCCCAGCACGCGGGGGAACGCGCCCCACAGGCGCGGGTGCGGGCGCTTGTCGTGCGGCAGGCCGTCCGAGCCGACCATGCAGCAGGGGTGGGCCAGGATCGAGCGCATGTCGGCCTCTGCCATCTGGAAGTAGCTGGCGCCGCCCGGCATCAGCCGCTCGGCCGCTTCCGGCTGCGAGAGGCCCCAGTCGGCGGCGATCGCCGCCAGGGTGCGGCCGGCCATTTCCGGATGCGGCTCGGACCAGTTGACCAGGATCTCGACCTCGCCGTCGGCCAGATCGGGTCGGATGATCGTCGAGCCGGCGGTGTAGGGATAGCAGTCCAGGTGCACCGGCTGGCTCTGGCGGGTCTGGTCGATCAGGCCCAGGGTCTCGGCCGCGCGGCCCCAGTTGCGCACGCCGGCGCATTTGTGGTGCGACAGGATCAGCGGCGCGCCGCTGGGCGCGGCCACGGCGAAGGCCTCCTTCAGGGCCTCGATGATGCCCTCGCGCTCGTCGCGGATGTGGGCGGTGTAGACGCCGCCGGCCTGGGCGACGGTCCGCGCCAACGCCTGCAACTCCTCCATGTCGGCCGCCCAGGCCGGGGCGTAGAACACGCCCGAACTCATGCCCAGGGCGCCTTCCGAGAGGGCGTCGCGCAGCAGGGCGTCCATCGCCTCGCGCTCGGCGGGCGTGGCCGGGCGCTCCAGATCGTCCATGCACAGCACGCGCAGGGTCGAGTGGCCGACCAGGGCCGCCACGTTGACGCGCGGGCTGGCCGCCTCGATGGCGCGGCGATAGTCGGCGAAGGCGGCGTAGGCGAAGTCCTCGCGCGCGCCCAGGAGGTTGAACGGCTCGGCCACCGCCTCGTCGAAGCGCAGCATCGGGGCCGAGATCCCGCAGTTGCCGGCCACCACCGTCGTCACGCCCTGGCTGATCTTGGGCAGCATGTCGGGCTGGGTGATGCAGACGAGGTCGTCGTGGGTGTGCACGTCGATGAAACCCGGCGCCACCACCAGGCCCGAGACGTCGATCACCTGCGCCATCCCCGTCGGCAGCGACGGGCCCACGGCCACGATGGTGTCGCCGGCCAGGGCGACGTCGGCGACGAAGGCCGCGCCGCCGCTTCCGTCGATGACTGTTCCGCCCTTCAGGACGATGTCGGCGGCGGGCAGGGGGCTTGCCATGGTCGGACTGCTCAAGGAACGCTCGCTTTAGAAAAAGGTCTTCAGGCCGCCCAGCACGCCGTAGGCCTCGTCGACCTCCAGCAGCACCGACCATTTGTCGAAGGTCGTGCAGGGGTGGGAAATCTCGAAGCCCAGCAGATCGCCGACCGCCAGGTCGGCGTCGGGGGCGATCGTGAGGAAGCCGTGCTGGTCGGCCAGCTTGGCGGTGACGATCCCGTCGATGCTCTGCGTCTGTTCGTGCACGCCCGGGCGGAACCAGCGGCGGGCCGCCGGCAGGTGGATGTCGAACGAGACGTCGCGCTTGCCCATCATGACGATGGCCATGTCCGGTTGCGGACGCGAGATCACCCGGGTCCAGACTTCCAGGGCCGGCTTCAGCCGGGGCGGGGCGCCGACGGCCTCGCGGGCGTCCATGCGGCTCAGCAGTTCGCGATAGAAGCCGCTGTCGTGGGTGACGTAGCAGCCGCTGCGCAGCACGATCGTCGCGCCCGGCGCCTCGCCGGCCAGGGCGCGGGCGACCAGGTCGTAATAGGCCGAGCCGCCGGCGGTCAGCACCACTTCGTCTTGGGCATAGAGGCTGTCGGCGCGCAGGGCGTGGTGCAGGGCGATCAGGCCGTCGAGATAGGCGTCCACCTCGACGGCGTCGCGTACGGCGTAGTCGCTGAAGACCAGGCCTTCGTAACCTTCGACGCCGTGCAGCTCGACGCCCGGCAGGGCGTGGATCAGGCGGCCCAGCGCCAGGCCTTCGTCGGCCGAGCGCACGCCGCAGCGGCCGTCGGCCATGCCAAGCTCAATCAGCAGGCGGGCCGGCGGCGCGTCGGGCGCGGCGGCGAAGATCTCGGAGATGGCCCGCACGCCGGCCTCGCCATCGACCAGCACATAGACCGGGCGCTCCGGCGCTTTGGTCGTCAGGTCGCGAAGGCACTCGATCTCGGCGCGACCGACCAGCTGGTTGGCCAGGATCAGGCGCGGGGCGCCGATCTCGTGGCACAGCTTCAGCTGGGTCATGGTCGCCGCCGTCAGCCCCCAGGCGCCGCCCTCGATCTGGCGGGCCAGCAGCTGCGGGCACATGGTCGTCTTGGCGTGCGGGGCGAGCTTGGCGCCCGCCGCGTCGACATAGGCCTGCATGACGGCCAGATTGTTGTCGATCGCGGCGCGTTTCAGCACCGCGGCCGGCATCGGAATGTCGCCGCCGAGCAGCGACAGGCCGCGGCCGGCCAGGTCGCCAAGGGTGCGCACCGAGCCGTCCAGCGGGACGGCCTTGGTTCCGGGCGCGAGTACCAGCGCATCGAGATCGGCGGACGACATCATCGGCGTCAGGCCTGCGGAACCAGGGCGATGACCTCGATCTCGACCTTGCAGTCGACCATCATCGGCGACTGCACGCAGGCGCGGGCCGGCAGGGCGTCGCCGAAATAGCTGTTGTAGACGCGGTTGAAGGCGTGGAAGTCGCGGGCGTCGTCCAGCCAGACATTGGCTTTCACCACGTCCTTCAGGGTGCAGCCGGCCTTGGACAGGATGCCGACGATGTTCTCGATGACCTTGTGGGTCTGGGGCACGACGCCGCCGTCGACCAGCACGCCGTTCTCGTCCATCGGCACCTGGCCCGAGACGAAGACGAAGCCGTTGGCGACCGTGGCCTGGCAGAAGGGCAGGGCGTTGCCGCCGGTGCCCGTGGTGGCCGCGCCGATGCGTTGGATGGACACGAAATTCTCCTGACTCAAGGTCGAGTTCCGATCCTCAGGAGCCACGCCGGATGTAGCGGTGTCAATGAAAATGTAGCAAAACTATCATTCTTGATGCTGGCGAGGTGGCGGCCTTGATTGCGGCGCGACATCGTTGTCGGTATCAGTCGTTGGGCGCGCGCCGTTTGGTGAAAGGGGCCGGGGGATGAGTCAGTCTGAAAACGCCGTCGACGACGGCGACATCCTTCCGCGCATCGAGGCGATGATGGAGGCGATGACGCGCTCCGATCTGAAGATCGCCAAGCTGATCCTGAAGTCGCCGCACGAGTTCGTCCGCGCCAGCGTCAAGTCGGTGGCCACCGATCTGGGGGTCAGCGAACCCACTGTTCTGCGCTTCTGCCGCACGGTCGGCTGCGAGGGCTTCAAGGACCTGAAGTTCCGCCTGATCCAAGAGCTCGCCCACGCCCAGGCGGTCACCGACCAGCGTGAGCGGGCGGCGCGCCCGGCCCCGGCGCGGCCCGAGCCTCAGGCGCCTCTGGGCGCCGATGCGGCGGTCGCCGATCGCCTGTTCGACACCATCATCGACGCCCTGGGGCGCACCCGCGAAACCTTGAACGAAAAGGATTTGCAGGTCGCCGCCCTGGCTATCGCCAAGGCCGCGCGCGTGGTGATCTACGGTATCGGCGGCAGTTCGGCTGCGCTGGCCAGCGAGATCCACAACCGCCTGTTCCGCCTCGATGTGCCGGCCATGGTCTTCACCGACGGCTATGCCCAGCGCATGTCGGCCGCGATCCTGTCGCCGGGCGACGTGGCCCTGTTCCTGTCGTCCACCGGTCGCCCGCGCGAGCTGCAGGAAAGCATGGAGCTGGCCAAGCACTACAAGGCCACCTGCATCGCCATCACCGACGCGGATTCGCCGCTCGGCCGCGACGCCGACGTCTGCCTGCATGTCGGCCTGTCGCCGTCGGGGGTGGAGGAGTTCCAGCCCAACCCGATGCGCTTCGCCCAGCTGTTCGTCATCGACCGGCTGGCCTATGCCGTGGCGGTGTCGCTGGGCGAGCGGGCGCATCAGATGCTGCGCCGGGCTCGGGGCAGTGTCGCCTGGTTGCACGGAATCGCGCCTCAGCAGCCCATCGGCGACTGACCGTTAGAAGGTGTCGGGCGATCGCTCAGGCGGCTCTTCTGGTCGTTCTGTGGCTGTATGCTTGGGGTTGGCGGCGTATCGCCCATTCCGGCGCTCGGAATTCGATCTTCTCTTGATAGCGGTCTCATGCGCTCCGCGTGTGCGGGCAGGGCTGCTCGCGTCGCTTTGATAGCGTATCTTTCATCGGCGTCGCATTTGTGGGCGCCGCATTGCGCGTTGAAAAATAAGGGAATTTGTGGATTTTAGAGTGAGGTCATAGGCAATCGTTTTATGATTGCTACATAAATGAATGTTTTGTGATTGACGTTATATAGGCCCTGTGACAATCCTTCCTGCGTCCTCAAGAAGGGCGGGAATTGAAGGCGGTGGCCCGGTTCGCAACAGTATCCGAGCCAAATTGTCCGACGTTCAAAAATATAAAGAGCATCCCTGCGTTCGTGGGGAAGTAATAACATTTATCTGGAGTCAAGCTCAGTGAGCGCCAACAGTGCGCCCGGGCTTGCGCTCCTCGAGCAAGGGGGCTGGAAGTTGTTGAAATTGAATCGCCGAACCTATGCCGGCACGGTCTCGGCTCTGGCGCTGTTGTCCTGGGGGGCGATGGCTCATGCGGCTCAGCAGGCCGAAGCGGCCGCCGCCGAAGGTGACGCCACCGTCTCGGAAGTCGTGGTCACCGGGTCGCGCATCGCCTCGCGCGGCTTCACCCAGCCGACGCCGACCACCACCGTCACCGCCGAGGACCTGGAAAAGGCCTCGCAGCCCAACGTCTTCCAGGCCATCGTCCAGATGCCGGCCCTGCAGGGCAGCACCGGCAAGACGGTCTTCGTCAACAGCACCAGCAGCGGCATGCAGGGCCTCAGCTCCTTCAGCCTGCGCGGCCTTGGCCCCATCCGCACCCTGACCCTGCTGGACGGCCAGCGCGTCACCCCCGCCAACATCAACGGCGTGTCCGACGTCAGCCAGTTCCCGCAACTGCTGATCAAGCAGGTCGACGTGGTCACCGGCGGCGCCTCTGCCTCGTACGGCTCGGACGCCATCGGCGGCGTGGTCAACTTCGTCACCGACAAGACCTTCGAGGGCTTCAAGGCCCGCCTCGAAGGCGGCGAGAGCAAGTATCGCGACAACGACACCTTCGTGGCCCAGGCCGCGTTCGGTGACGCCTTCATGGACGACCGCCTGCGCGTCATCGGCAGCGTCGAGTACAGCCGCGAAGCCGGCGTCCTGGCCGGCGGCTTCGGCGAGCAGCAGGCCGGCGGCCGTGACTGGTACGAAACCCCCGCCATCCAGGTGCGTCCGCTGGCTTCGACCACCGACGGTCGGCCGCAGTACCGCGTCATCAAGGGCGCCCAGCAGATCCAGTACGCCAAGTACGGCCTGATCACGAACGGTCCGCTGCAAGGCATCGCCTTCGGTCAGGGCGGCGCGCCCTACCAGTTCCAGTACGGTTCGGGCGGTACGCCCAACGGCGCCGGTGGCGTCACCGGCTGCTTCGCTCCGTTCTGCGTCGGCGGCGACCTGTCAGGCGGCATCGGCGCCTCGCCGACCCTGGCCGCGCGGCTTAAGCGAAAAGTTGCTTACGGCCGCGTCAGCTACAAGTGGGGCGACGACGACGAGGTCTACCTGACCACCAACTTCGCCCAGGTGAACTCGCTCAACCAGCCCAACGTCGGCGCCGAGCGCACCGGCCTGACCATCCAGTGCGAGAACCCGTTCGTGCCGGCCGCCATCCGCACGGCCTGCGTGAACAACAACATCACCAGCTTCCAGATGGGCACCAGCAACGGCGCCTTCGGTCCCATCGACGTCAACGTCAAGCGCGAGCAGGAACGCTTCGTGCTGGGCGCGACCGGCAGCCGCGAGGTGCTGGGCACGTCGTGGAGCTATGACGCCTACTACGCCTACGGCATCAACCGCATCAGCATCGACGTCGACAACATCACCCTGACGCCGCGCTACAACGCCGCCATCGACGCCATCGCCGGCCCGAACGGCACGGTGATCTGCCGCGATCCCGTCGCCCGCGCCGCCGGCTGCGTGCCGCTGAACATCATCGGCAACGTGACCCAGGATCCGGCCGCCCTGGCCTATGTCATGCCCAAGAACGGGCCGCGCCAGGGCTCTAAGCAGAACGAGTCCGTCGCCGCGTTCAACATTACCGGCGAGCCCTTCCAGTCGTGGGCCGGCCCGGTGGCCATCGCCGCCGGCCTGGAATGGCGCGAGGAAAAGTACCGCACCATCGGCGACCCCTACGGCGACGGCGCGACGGCCGACAACGGCTACACCGACGACTACAAGGCCGATCCGCTGCTGCGCACGGCGGGCAACAACTGGTACGCCGGCAATTATCACGGCGGCCACGGCTCCTATAACGTCACCGAAGGCTATCTCGAAGCCAACGTGCCGGTCCTCCAGTCCGAGACCCTCGGCGAGGCCAACATCAACGGCGCGGTCCGCCAGACCAAGTACAGCACCTCGGGCAACGTCACGACGTGGAAGCTGGGCGGCGTCTGGAAGACCCCGGTCCAGGGCCTGCGCCTGCGGGCGGTGACCTCGCGCGACATCCGCGCCCCGAACCTGGGCGAACTGTTCGCGCCGCCGGTCGTGACCAACGCCACCGTCCTCTACAAGGGCACGGCGGTGAACGTCCTCCAGGAGATCGTCGGCAATAGCAACCTGCGTCCGGAAATCGCCCGCAACACCGAGGTCGGCGTCGTGCTGGCCGAGCCGGCCTGGCTGCCGGGCTTCAGCTTCTCGGCCGACTATTTCGACATCAAGGTCGACGGCGCCATCAACTCGCTGGCCGCTCAGGACCTCGTCGATCTCTGCGTCGCCGGCAACCAGGAGATCTGCGGGGCGATGCTGCTGACCAGCACCCAGCCCAACACCAACTTCGTGCGGGTGCAGGCCTTCAACGTGGCCACCATGCGCACCAAGGGCGTCGACCTGGAGGCCATCTACCGCAAGAACCTGGAAGACTGGGGTCTGCCGGGCACGCTGTCGATCCGGGCCCTGGCGACCCACGTCATGAGCTTCAAGACCACCTCGGGCGTGCTTGGCACCATCCCGGTCGAGAGCGCCGGCGTGAACCTGTCGAACACCCCTGACTGGAAGGCCACCTTCAGCCAGACCTGGGCGCTCGACCGCCTCAGCCTGACCCTCTACCAGCGCTGGATCAGCGACGGCGTCTACAACAACGAATACATCGAGTGTCAGACCAACTGCCCGGTCTCGACCGTGCAGCGCCGCACCATCGACAACAACCACATGAAGGGGGCGACCTACGTCGACCTCGGCGGCACCTACGACGTCAACGACAACGTCACCGCCTACTTCAAGGTCGACAACCTGTTCGACGAGGATCCGGTCGCCGCGCCGACCACCAACGTCAGCCCGGGCGTCAACCCCTACCTCTACGACACCATCGGTCGGATGTACCGCGCGGGCGTTCGCCTGCGGTTCTGATCGCCGTCCTCGGGCGCGCTTCTGCGAGCGCGCCCACCACCGGCCGCGAAGCCACTCCCTCCCCGGTAAGCGGCCGGGCCTCAGCCCCAAGGCGGATCCCCTGCCTTGTCCGGCTTTAGATTCCCCGGCGCCACAAAACCCCACGGCGCCGGGGAATCGCTCTTTCCTTCCCGCAGCGGAGCGAAACGTCGCCCGCGTGCTCTAGGGTGGTGGCTTGGTCATGATGGTGCTCGCCGTTGTCGCGCTGATCGCGCTGCTGGTCGTGCTGATCGCCTGGGGCAAGGTTCCGCCGTTCCTGGCCTTCCTGGTCGTGGCCCTGGGCGGCGCGGTGCTGTTCGGCATGCCGCTGGCCCAGATCCCCAAGTCCCTCGAGAAGGGCGTCGGCGACATGCTCGGCGGCCTGGTGGCCATCATCTGCCTGGGGGCCATGTTCGGCCGCGCCATCGCCGACAGCGGCGCCGCCCAGAGCATCGCCCGCGCCCTGATCGGCGCCGTCGGCCTTCGCTTCATCCTGCTGGCCATGGCCATGACCGGCCTGATCGTCGGCATCCCGCTGTTCTACAGCGTCGGCTTCGTGGTGATGATCCCGCTGATCTTCTCGATCGCCAAGCGGGCCAACCTGCCGCCGGTCTATGTCGGTCTGCCGCTGCTGTCGGGCCTGTCGGTGGCCCACGGCTACCTGCCGCCGCACCCGTCGCCGGCCGCCCTCGTCACCCTGTTCGGGGCCGACACGGGCCTGACCCTCGGCTATGGCCTGATCGTCGCCATCGCCGCCCTGATGGTCGGCGGCCCGCTGCTCACGCTCGTGCTCAAGCGCGTCAACCTGCTGCCGCTGGGCGGCCCGCCTGCGGATTCGCCCTTCGCCGCCGAAGAGGCCTCGGACGCCAAGGCCCCAGGACCGATCAACAGCTTCACGACCGCTCTGCTGCCCGTGGTGCTGATCGCCGCCACCACGGCCTTGCTGGTCGCCTTCAAGAACCCGTCGCCGACCCACGACCTGATCGGCTTCCTCGGCAATCCCGCCGTCGTCCTGACCCTGTGCCTGATCTACGCCACCTTCAGCCTGGGCGTGCTGCGCGGGGTGGGCGTTCCCCTCCAGATGCAGCGCTATGGCGACGCCCTGAAGGACGTGGCCTCGATCCTGCTGATCCTGGCGGGGGCGGGGGCCCTGAAGCAGGTGTTCGTCGACAGCGGCGTCAGCGCCACCCTCGGCGGATGGCTCGGCTCGCTGCCGCTGCATCCGCTGGTGCTGGGCTGGCTGATCGCCGTCGTCATCCGCGTCGCTCTCGGCTCAGCCACCATCGCGGGCCTCACCGCCGCCGGCCTGATCCAGCCCCTGATGGCCACCACCGGCGTCGACCCCAACCTGATGGTCCTGGCCATCGGCGCCGGCAGCCTGATGTTCTCGCACGTCAACGACCCGGGCTTCTGGCTGTTCAAGGAGTATTTCGGGCTGACCCTGAAGGAGACCCTGCTGTCCTGGACGGTGATGGAGAGCCTGGTCGGCATTGTCGGTCTGATCTGCGTGCTGGGGCTCAGCCTTGTCGTCTGATCGCGCCCTCGACCGCCGAGCCTTTCTCGCGAGCGCGGCCGCCGCCGTCGCCACGCCGGCCGCCGCCGGCGATGGCTGGTCCTGGCTGAACGCGCCGCAGACCTGGGCGTGGAAGGATGGAACCCTGGCCTGCGAGGCCGGTCCCGGCACCGACTTCTGGCGGCGCACGGCCGGCGGGCCGCTGATCGACAACGGCCACTTCTGGTTCTGCCGCCAGTCCGGCGACTTCGAGATGACGGCGACCCTGGCCGGTGACTACGCCGCCGACGCCGACCAGACCGGCCTGATGCTGCGCCTGGCTCCCGATCTCTGGATGAAGACCGGGGTCGAGCGGCTGGGCGGAGAGCTGCATTCGGCCACCGTCTTCACCCGCGACTGGTCGGACGGCTCGTCGCTCGTGATCCCCACAGCGCCGGCGGTGCGGGTTAAGCTGCGCCGCTCGGGCCAGACCCTGTTCTGCGCTCACGCCGTGGGGGAGGGCGCCTTCGTCGACACCCGCCTTGGCCATCTGCCGATGCCGGAAACCGTTGACCTCGGCGTCATGGCCGCTTCGCCGGCCGGCAAGGGCTTCGCGGCCCGGATTTCAAACATAACGATCAAGAGCCTCTGAAAAGAGGCCGCTGGGAGCTGACCATGCCTTTCGCCCTCCGACCCATCGCGGCCGTCCTCGCGCTCGCCGCCGTGCTGCCCGCGCCGGCCCTGGCCGCCCAGGCCTTCGCCGTCACGCCCGCGCCGGCCAAGATCGCACCGGCCAAAGGTTCGCTGACGCTGCGCGCCGGTGACGCCGTCTGGATCGCGCCGGGCGACGCCGAGGCCCGGGCCGCGGCCCAGTGGCTGGTCGACACCCTGGCGGCCACGCGCGGTGTGCGCCTGGCGATCAAGGAAGGCGCGCCGACCGGCGCCGGCGGCGTCGTGCTGTCGCGCGGCGGTCCGGTCGGCGAGGCCTATGCGCTGGACGTCTCGTCCCAGCGGGCGCAGATCCGCGCCCAGGACAAGGCCGGCCTGTTCTACGGCGCTGTGTCGCTGTGGCAGCTGGCGGGCCAGGACAAGGCCGGCGCGCCGGTTCGCGTCCAGGCCGTCGCCATCGAAGACGCCCCGCGCTTTTCCTGGCGCGGCCTGATGCTCGACAGCACCCGCCACTACCAGAGCCTGCCGACGATCAAGCGGATCATCGACGGCATGGCCAGCCTGAAGCTCAACACGCTGCACTGGCATCTGACCGACGACCAGGGTTGGCGTCTGGAGATCAAGAAGTACCCCAACCTCACCGACCACGGCGCCTGGCGGCGTCCGGCCGGGGCGGCGGGCTACAAGGCCTCGGGCGAGGAGGTCCGCTACGGCGGCTTCTACACTCAGGACCAGGCGCGCGAGATCGTCGCCTACGCGGCCGCCCGCAGCATCGTCGTCGTGCCCGAGATCGAGATGCCCGGCCACGCCCAGGCGGCGATCTCCAGCTATCCGCAGCTGGGCACGCGCCCGGCCGCAGATCGCGTCATGGCCGACTGGGGCGTCTATCCCGACATCTTCAACATCGATGACGCGACCTTCGCCTTCCTCGAGGACGTGCTCGACGAGGTGATGGCGATCTTCCCGTCGGAATACATCCACGTCGGCGGCGACGAGGCGCTGAAGGCCCAGTGGGAGGCCAGCCCCAAGATCCAGGCCCGCATGAAGGAACTGGGCCTGGCCGACGAGCACGCCCTGCAGAGCTACTTCATCCAGCGGATCGAAAAGCACCTCAACGCCAAGGGCCGTCGCCTGGTCGGCTGGGACGAGATCCTCGAAGGCGGTCTCGCGCCCAACGCCACGGTCATGTCCTGGCGCGGGCTGGAAGGCGCCGTCGCCGCCGCCAAGCAGGGCCACGACACGGTGCTGGCCCCGGGACCGGTGCTCTACTTCGACCATCGCCAGAGCACCTCGCCCGACGAGCCGCCCGGCCGCGGCAAGCTCTCGACGCTGAAAAGCGTCTACGCCTTCAACGCCGAACCGTCGGAGCTGACGCCCGAACAGCACAAGCACGTGCTGGGCATGCAGGCCACGATGTTCAGCGAGCACATCCGCACCGACGAGCGAGCCGTGACCATGCTGTTCCCGCGTCTTGCGGCCCTGGCCGAAAACGCCTGGACCCCGCGCGAAAAGCAGGGCTGGGCGGGTTTCGAGGATCGCCTGCCGGCCACCTTGGGCCGCCTGTCGGACCTGGGCCTGGCCTATGACGCCGTGCCGTTCGAGCCGCAGGCCGCCTTCGACTGGCCCAAGGGAAGCGAGATCGGCGCCAGCCTTGACACCGGCCTGCAGGTCGGCGAGGTGCGCTACACCACCGACGGCTCCGAGCCGACGGCGGCCTCGCCGAGCTACGCCGCGCCGCTGAAGCTGTCGGCAGGCTCGCAGCTGAAGGCCCGCACCTTCCAGGGCAAGCATCCGCTGGGCCGCGTGCGGGCCTGGAACGTCACCGCCGACACGGCCCTGACGCGTCGCTCGCACCAGCTGACTCGCTGCACCGAGGGCCTGATCCTCAATCTCGAAGACGACGGCGCCAATGAGAAGGGCGAGCGCGCCACCTTCCTGCTCGACATCCTCAACCCGTGCTGGATCTGGAAGGACGCCGACCTCTCGGCCGGCGCCAAGCTGACCGTCACGGTCGGCCAGCTGCCCTACAACTTCCAGCTCGGCAACAAGCTGGAGCCGCTGCCCGTGCGTCCGCCCTCGCAGCCCGAGGGCGAGCTGGAGGTGCGCTTCGGCTGCAAGGGTCCGCGCCTGGCCACCGTGCCGCTGACGCAGGCGTCCAAGAACTCGGCCCTGACCGAGATCGTCATCGACGCCCCGCCACGCGGCAAGGGCGACATCTGCTTCACCTTCGCCAGCAAGGCCATCGAGCCGATGTGGGCCGTGCACAGCGTGCGGATCACGCCGGGCGTCGTGGCCAAGGCGGACTGAAGGCTAGCTCGTCATCCCGGGCGAGGGCCGGGATGACGAGCGCCTGGGCGGCGCTGGGAGGGGGCCGTGGCGCCGCCTTTCGGGCGTGTCCTAGAACAGCGCCCGCAGACCCATCACCACGTTGCGCCCGCGCAGCGGGGCCGAGGTGGCGACGAACGAGGCGTGGTTCAGCGCCTCTTCGTCCAGGAGGTTGGCGCCGCGCAGGAACACCTGGCCGATCACCGGGCCCATCGGCAGGTCGTAGGCGACCGTGGCGTTGACCATGTCGTAGCCCGGCGTCTGGCTTTCGAAGGCCGCGACGCGGTCCTGCTCGAACACCCGCACATATTCGACATTGCCGCTCCAGGCGCCGCTCTTGGCGTCGCCGCGCAGGCCCAGGCGTCCGGCCGGAATGCGCGGCAGGTCGCCGCCGCCGTCCTTCAGCTTGGCCCGCACGCAGTCGCCGAACGCCGTCACCGACAGCCAGGGCTTCAGCTTCTGCGTCACCTGGCCCTCGAGGCCGGTGAAGGTGGCGTCGTCCTGGGCGTAGCGCACCAGGCGGAAGTCCTCGTAGCGATCCAGCGTGTCGGCATAGATGTAGCCGTCATAGGCGTAGCGATAGGCGCTGGCCGAGAAGGTCGTGGCGCCTTGGGTCTTGCGCACGCCCAGCTCCACCGAGGCGGCGGTCTCGACGTCGAGGCCGGCTGAGCCGATCTCGTAGGTGTTGGTCGCCAGGTGCACGCCGCGGGCATAGAGCTCCTGGGCGCTGGGCGCGCGCTGCGAGCGGGCGACCGACAGCGAGGCCACGTAGCCCGGCGTGAAGGTCCAGCTGGCCGCGGCCGAGGCCGAGAACGGCTTGTGGTCGGTGTCGACGCGCCCTTCGGCGCTGGCTTCCTGCCACTCCTGGCGCAGGGCGCCTTCGAAGCGCCAGTCGCCGGCCACATATTCCTCGACCACGAACAGCGCCCGGGTCTCCGTGCGGCTCTGCGGAAGGAAGGCCTCCTCGCCGACGGCCGAGAAGTCACTCTTGCCGACCTGCATGCCGACCACGCCGCGCACCCCGCCGATCGGCGCGTGCTGAACCTCGACGCGGGCGTCGTAGCCCTCGTTGCCGAAGGTGGTGGCGATCGCGCCGTCCTCGATCTCGTGGTGGCGATAGTCGGTATAGCCGCCACGGAAGCGGATGCGTTCGACGCCGGCGAACGGGTCGTTGATCTCGCCGCGCACGTCGACGCGCTTGCTCAGCAGGTCGACGACCGGGGCGCCATGCTCCTCGCCCTCATGGTCGTGATCGTGGTCGTCCTCGTCACCATGATCATCGTGGCCGCCGCAGTGCAGGGTCGTGCCGTGCGGGTGGCAGGACTCGTACTCGTGGCTGTGGCCGGGCAGGCCGTACTTGCTGTCCTGCTGGGTGTAGGCCGCGCCCAGATAGCCGCGCGAACCGATCCAGGAGAGGCCAAGGGTCGCCGTCGAGGTGCGGTTGAAGGTGCCGGGGACCGTCGAGCTTTCGAAGCCGGGGGCCTCGTAGTCGTCGGTCTTGCGGCCGGCGGCCTCGATGCGCACCGCGAACTGGCCCACGCCCGCCGTCAGGCCCAGCACGCCGGCCCGTTCGTTGTCGCCCGAGCCGAAGCGGACTTCCGCCACGCCGTCGCCGCCGAGGGGAGGAACCTGCGTCGGGATCTTGCGGTCGATCAGGTTGACCGCGCCGCCGATCGCGCCGCCGCCGTAGAGCAGGGCGCTGGGGCCGCGCAGGATCTCCACCCCCTCCAGCAGCAGCGGCTCGCCGGAAACGGCGTGGTCGGGCGACACCTCCGAGGCGTCCATCAGGGCCGCGCCCTCGCTCAGCACCTTCACGCGCGGGGCGGTCTGGCCGCGGATCACCGGCCGGCTGGCCCCGCCGCCGAAGGTGTCGGAATTGACGCCGGGCAGGCCGTTCAGGGTTTCACCGAGCGTCGCCTGGCGGCGCTGCACGAACTCCTCGCCGGTCAGCACCGCGACGCTGGAGATCACCTCCTTGCCAGAGCGGCCCAGCGGGTCGGCGGTCACCACCACGCCCTCGATGTCGGTCCCGCCCGGTCCCGATTGCGCCGCCAGCGCCCAGGTCGGAGCGGCGAGGGCGGTAAGGCTGCCGGCGGCGAGAAGGATGCTTCGAAGTTGCATGGAACGCTGACCCCATCTGAAAACGATCGCAGGTCAACTATGTTATAACGTAACGATACGCAACCCGAGGCTGGCCCATTTTTCGCCCAAGGTGGGTGATGTCAGGCGCGTTGGGCGCTGGGCGGCTCGCCGATCAGCTGGGCGCAGATGGCTTCGGCGGCGGCCGGATCGCGGTCGACGATGGCTTGGGCCAGGGCCCGATGCAGCACCACGTCGGCCATCTGCTCCTGCGGCGTCTGCTTCTCCATCTGCCAGATCCAGAACCGCGTCGCGACGTTCTGCAGGGCGATGACGAAGCGGGCGAGGGTGGGGTTCTGGGCGGCGAAGGCGACGGCCCGGTGGAAGGCGTGGTCCATGGCCAGCATGGCCCTAAAGTCGCCGGCCTCGATCGCCGCTTCCGCCCCCTCGAAGGCGGCGGTGATGGCGACCAGGTCCGCCGGACGTCGGTTGCGGGCGGCCAGCGCCGCCGTACGGCCCTCCAGCATCCGCCGCACCTCGAAGGCGTGCTCGATCTCGGTGACGTCCATCGGCGCGACGATGGTGCCCACGCGCGGTCGCCGCACCACCAGGCCCTCGATGGCCAGGCGCCCCAGCGCCTCGCGCACCCCGGCCACCCCGCCGGCGTAGCGGGCGGCCAGGGCCTTCTCCTCCAGCACCTGCATCGGCGGCAGCTCGCCCAGGATAATGTCCTGCAGGATCAGCTCGTAAAGGCGGGCTTTCTGCAGTCCCGGCGCCCAGTCGCCATGGGGCTCGACGCTGTTCAGGGGGCCCTTCATGGCCGGCTCGGGGGCTGCGCGCGCATGCTCACGCTCGTAGGCGCAAAACGCGCCGCCGTCATTTCCCACGGGCTCTAACATGTAAGAGTTTCGAAAAGCGACCAACGCTTGGCGAGGCCGAGGAGCGCGGCCTAACTGCTTGGCATGACGGCTCTTTCGCCTCCATCGCCGGCCATCGCCCAGGCCTTCCGCCTGGCCCTCGACGCCGCTTCCGCCCTGGCCGGCGCCACCGCGCCCAACCCGCCGGTGGGCTGCGCCGTGCTGGCCGCCGACGGCTCCGTCCTGGCGGTCGAGGCTCACCAGGGCGCGGGCCTGCCGCACGCCGAAGCCGCCGCGCTCGCCGCCTGCCGGGGCCGCTGGGACGAGGTCCACACCCTGGTCGTCACCCTGGAGCCCTGCAACCACCACGGCCGCACCGGGCCTTGCAGCGAGGCGATCCTGAAAAGCCCCTCCCGCGCCGTCTGGATCGGCGCCCGCGACCCCAACCCGGCCGTCGCCGGCGGCGGCGCGGCGCGCCTTTCCGCCGCCGGCCTCGACGTCGCCTTCGTCGAAGGACCGCTGGCGTCCGAGTGCGCCCGCCTGATCGCGCCCTTCGCCATGCGCGCCCTCCACGGCCGCCCCTGGCTGACCCTCAAGCAGGCCTTCACCGCCGACGGCTCCATGATCCCGCCGCCGGGCGAAAAGACCTTTACGTCGGAGGCGTCTCTGGATCTCGCCCACGCCCTGCGCCGTCGCGCCGACGCGGTGATCACCGGCTCGGGCACGATCCTGGCCGACGCCCCGCTGCTGACCGTCCGCCGCGTGGCCGACCCCCGCCGCGCGCCGCGCCGCCTGGCCATCCTCGACCGCCGCGGCCGCACGCCCGCCGCCTATCTGGCCGCCGCCCGCGAGCGGGGTCTCGAACCCTCCATCCATGCCGGCATCCCCGCGCTGCTGGCCGACCTGGCCGACAGCGGCGTGCTGGAGGCCCTGGTCGAGGCCGGTCCGACCCTGTCGGTCGCCTTCCTCGCCGCCGGTCTCTGGGACGAGCGCGTCGTCATCACCAAGGCCGCCCGCGCCGGCGATCCCGACACCGTCGAGATCTTCTCGCGCGTGCAGGCCGCCTGAAGGAGCCCCATGTTCTCCGGCATCATCGAAACCCTGGGCGAGGTCGTCGCCGTCGCCCCCGAGGACGGCGCCCTGCGCCTGTCCCTGGCTACCGGCTTCGCCGATCTGGTCCTGGGCGAGAGCGTCGCCGTCAACGGCGTCTGCCTGACTGTCGTGCAGCACGATCCTGGCGGCGGGGCCGACTTCTTCGTCAGTCCGGAGACCCTGGTCCGCACCAGCCTTGGCGCGGCCGGCGTCGGAACGGTGCTCAACCTCGAACGGGCCGTGACCCTGTCGACCCGCCTGTCGGGACACCTCGTCCAGGGTCACGTCGACGGCGTCGCGCGTCTCGCCGAGGTGATCGACGACGGCGGCTCGCGCCGGCTGACGCTAAGCCTGCCGGGCGCCTTGCGGGCCTTCTGCGTCGAGAAGGGCTCGATCGCCCTCGACGGGATCAGCCTGACCCTCAACCACGTCGGCCCGACGGGCGCCGAGGGACGCTTTGCGGTCGGGATCACGATCATCCCCCACACCTGGACCCACACCAACCTGCAGCACGCCGCCGTCGGCGCCCCGATCAATGTCGAGGTCGACGTGCTGGCCAAATACGTGGAGCGGCTATGTCACGCCTATCTGACGCCCTCGAACGCCTGAAGGCCGGCGGCATGATCATCCTCGTCGACGACGAGGACCGCGAGAACGAGGGCGACCTGGTGCTCGGCGCCCAGTTCGCCGACGCGCCCGCCGTCGCCTTCATGGCCAAGGCCGCCAGCGGCCTGATCTGCCTGGCCATGGAGCCCGAGGCCGTCGATCGCCTGGGGCTACCGCCGATGGTCGCCGACAACAAGACTCGTCGCAGCACCGCCTTCACCGTCTCGATCGAGGCGGCGGTCGGCGTCGACACCGGCATCTCGGCCCTCGACCGCGCCCTGACCATCCAGGCGGCCGTCGCGCCGGACGCAAAGCCGGCCGACATCGTCTCGCCCGGCCACGTCTTCCCGCTGCGGGCCGTGCCCGGCGGCGTGCTGGCCCGCGCCGGCCACACCGAGGCCTCGGTCGAGCTGATGCGGCTGGCCGGCCTGACCCCCGCCGCTGTCATCTGCGAGGTGATGAACGACGACGGGACCATGGCCCGCCGTGACGACCTGGAGGTCTTCGGGGCCCGTCACGGCCTGCCGATCCTGACCATCGCCGAACTGGTCGAGCATCTGCGTGAGGAGACGGTCGAGCCGGTCGCTGCGTCGCATCTGCCGTCCGCCCATGGCGGCCGGTTCGAGGTCCGCGCCTTCCGCGACCGGACCAGCGGCGTCGAGCATCTCGTTCTGCTGAAAGGGCCGCTGGGCGACGCGCCGCTGGTGCGGGTGCATTCCGAGTGCCTGACCGGCGACGCCCTGGGCTCGCAGCGCTGCGACTGCGGCGCCCAGCTTCAGGCCTCCATGCGCCGCATCGGCGAGGAGGGCGGGGCGCTGGTCTATCTGCGCGGCCACGAGGGCAGGGGTCTTGGCCTCGCCAACAAGATCGCCGCCTACGCCCTGCAGGACGGGGGGCTCGACACCGTCGAGGCCAACCACGCCCTGGGTTTCGCCGACGACCCGCGCGACTACGCCGCCGCCGTGGCCATGCTGAAGAGCCTGGGCGTCGATCGCCTGCGCCTGCTCAGCAACAACCCGCGCAAGGCCGCCGCCCTGCGCGCCGGCGGGATCGAAGTGGTCGAGCAGGTTCCGCTGCTGACCCCCGTCACCCCGCACAACGCCGCCTATCTCGCCGCCAAGCGCGACAAGCTGGGCCACGGCCTGGCCCGCGCCTCCTGACCTGGACCCTGCAATGACCCATTCCGTTCCCCGCGTCGCTGTCGTCGTCAGCGGCTTCAATCCCGAGGTCACCGGCGGCCTGCTGCGCGGCGCCCTCGCCGAACTTCAGGAAGGCGGCGCGCCCGTGGCCGAGGGCGACGTCATCGACGCCCCCGGCGCCTTCGAGCTGCCGCTGCTGGCCCAGGCCCTGGTCCGCACCGGCCGCTACGACGGCGTCGTCTGCCTTGGCTGCGTGATCAAGGGCGACACCGCCCATTTCGAGTTCATCAGCCTGGGCGCCAGCATCGGCCTGATGCAGGCGGGCCTGGCGACCGAGACCCCGATCACCTTCGGCGTGCTGACCACCTACGACGACGACCAGGCCATCGTCCGCAGCCGCAACGACGCCGCCAACAAGGGCCGCGAAGCCGCCGCGGCGTGCCTGGGGGCGATTACGACGCTGCGCAGGATCCGGGCGGCGGCTTAGAGATCCTCCCCCTGAAGGGGGAGGTGGCCCGAAGGGCCGGAGGGGGAAGTGATTGAAGAGATCGATGCGCGCTGAACTGCAGCAATCCCTTCCCCCTCAGTCGGCTTCGCCGACAGCTCCCCCTTCAGGGGGAGCATC
>CBINOL010000035.1:0-39146 GCA_966252285.1 uncultured Caulobacter sp. | reverse complement strand
GGATCAGACCTTGATGCCCAGCATCGACCGGGCGTCGGCGGTGGTCATCGGCGGATCCCTGGGGTGCTAGCCGACAGGACGAGGCCAGGACGCCAGACGTGACACGGCCGCGAAGTTTTTTCCCGACAAATCCACGCCGCCGGGAGGAGGGGCCCGGCGGCGTGGCGGGGGAGGCCTTATTCGGCGGCGTTGGCGGCGGCCGAGCGCAGGGCGGCGTAGTCGGCGCGAGCCTGGCCCAGGGTCTCGGTCACGCACGAGGCGTAGTTGGGGTGGCGGCTGGTCTTCAGCGTCTTGACGCACACCTGGCGGGCGGCGCGGGTCAGCTCGTCGGTGACGACGGCCGAGGACTTGCCGGTCACCGAGACGCGCTGGGAGGCGCCGTTCAGCAGGGTCTCGGCGGCGACGGGTTGGGCCGCGGCCAGCAGGGCGAAGGCGGCGGCGGTGATCAGGGGGAGCTTGGTCATGGGTGGTTCCTTCGTGTGCGCTATGGGGAGTTTGCGCGTGGCCCGACCCTTCGCTTTGCGCTGGATCAACTGCCGCTCTAAAAATTGACCGATCGGTCCCTTTTTTCAAGAGGGCTCGCCCAAGGCGCGACAATCTGCCCCGCCTTGCCTTCCGGCGGCCTCGCGTCTAGGTTCCGCGCCCGCTCTTTCCCACTGCCATCGTCCGTCTCCCGCCGCCGCGCGCCTGCGCGCCGGTGCAGGGAAATCCATAGGATATCCGCCCGTGCCCACGCCCTCCGCCCTTCTCAACGTGATGATCGACGCCGCGCGCAAGGCCGCCCGGGGTCTGGCCCGTGACTTCGGCGAAGTCACCGAGCTGCAGGTTTCCAAGAAGGGCGCGGGCGACTTCGTGACCAACGCCGACCTCAAGGCCGAGCAGACCCTGTTCGAGATTCTCAGCAAGGCGCGCCCGGGTTACAGCTTCCTCGGCGAGGAGCGCGGCATGGTCGAGGGCACCGACAAGACCCACACCTGGATCGTCGACCCGCTGGACGGCACCACCAACTTCATGCATGCCATCCCGCACTTCGCGGTCAACATCGCCCTGCAGCGCGAGGGCGAGGTCGTCGCCGGCGTCACCTACAACCCGATCACCCACGACCTGTTCTGGGTCGAAAAGGGCAAGGGCGCGTTCCTCGGCGCCGAGAAGCGCCTGCGCGTCGCCGCCCGCAAGCACCTGGACGAGTCGGTGCTGGCCACCGGCGTGCCGTTCGTCGGCAAGCCCGGCCACGGCCAGTTCCTGAAGGAGCTGCACCAGGTCAGCCAGAAGGTCGCCGGCGTGCGCCGCTTCGGCGCCGCCTCGCTCGACCTGGCCTGGGTCGCCGCCGGCCGCTTCGACGCCTACTGGGAACGTAACCTCAAGCCCTGGGACGTCGCCGCCGGCGTGCTGATGGTCCAGGAATCGGGCGGCAAGGTCTCGACCATCGAAGAGCACGGCGACCCCGTGCAGGGCGCCTCGATCCTGGCCTCGAACCCCGAACTGCACCCGCAAGTGCTGAAGGCCCTGCAAGCCGCCGGCTGAGGCGCTTCGCCCGACTGAACGACGAAGGCTCCGGGGCATGGCTCCGGAGCCTTTTTCGTGTGCAGGCAAGGCGGGAAGGCGGTCGCCCCCTCGCCAAACCGTCACACCCGCGCGCTAATCAGCCGCCATGACCCTACTGACCCGCCGCGCCATGACGACCGCCGCCCTTGCTGGAACCATGGGCGCCAGCATGATCCCGACCATGGTCCGCGCCGGGGTGCGCAAGCCGGTGGTCATCGCCCACCGCGGGGCTTCCGGAGAACGTCCCGAGCATACGCTGCTGGCCTACGGCCTGGCGGTGGGCCAGGGCTGCGACTTCATCGAGCCCGACCTCGTCGTCACCAAGGACGGCCACCTGGTGGTGCGCCACGAGAACGAGATCGGCGGCACGACCGACGTGGCCCAGCGCCCCGAGTTCGCCGCCCGCAAGGCGACAAAGACCATCGACGGCGAGAGCCTGACCGGCTGGTTCACCGAAGACTTCACTCTGGCCGAGATCAAGAGCCTGCGGGCCCGCGAGCGGCTGCCGCAACTGCGCCCGGCCAGCGCCGCCTTCGACGGTCAGGCCAGCGTGCTCACCTTCGACGAGGTGGTCGCCTTCGCCCGCGCAGAGAGCAAGCGCGCAGGCCGCACGATCGGCGTCTATCCGGAGATGAAGCACCCGGCCTATTTCGCCTCGATCGATCTGCCCATCGAGGGGCGGATGGTCGAGGCGCTGAAGCGCAACGACCTCAATTCCAAGACCGCGCCGGTGTTCGTGCAGTGCTTCGAGGTCGGGCCGCTGAAGACCCTGCGCCTGAAGACCCCCGCGCGTCTGGTGCTGCTGGTGGCGGGTGAGGGCGGTCCGGCCGACCTGCCCGGCGTCAAGTACGCCGACCTGGTCACGCCCGAGGGCCTGAAGGGCGTGGCGGCCTATGCCGACGGCCTGGGTCCGGAAAAGGCGATGATCGTGCCGCAGGACAAGCAGACCCTGCTGCCGGCGACCTCGCTGGTGAAGGACGCCCACGCCGCGGGCCTCCTGGTGCATCCCTGGACGGTGCGCGCCGAGAACTACTTCCTGCCCGCCACGCTGCGGCGGGGGAATGCGAGCGCCGCCGACTACCTGGCCCAGCGCGGCGACGTCACGGCGGTGCTCAAGGCGCTGTACGCCGCCGGCGTCGACGGGGTGTTCAGCGACTTCCCAGGCCTGGCGGTCGCCGCGCGCGGCTGATCACGGCTTGGGCGAGACGGGCGTTTCCTTAAGCCCGCTCGCCAGAACGTCACACGCAGGCGTTGCGAACGGCGCATGCTGGCGCCTCCAGACCGGGAGGCCCGCATGACCCAGCCGTTCCAGCTTTCCCTGGCCCCGCGCCAGCTGACCCAGACCATCAATCCGTGGTCGTGGAGCTTCGGCGACTTTTCTCTGTTCACCGTCAATCTGGGCCAGTCGCGCAGTCCCGAGGTCGAGGCGCGGGTGCTGGACGAGGTGGGCAGCTACGGCCGTCAGATCGGCCGTATCAGCGAGGCGCTGCTGGCCTTGGTCGACTGGGCGCAGAGCCAGCCCGACGGCCCGTCCAGCCCGGCCTTCCAGGCCCTGCGTGACCAGGTGGCCCACGTGGCCCTGATCAAGAAGGCGGTCGAGGCCGAGAAGGCGGCCGGCTAGCCGCCCTTGCGCAGGGCGTGCAGGCGGAAGCCGCCGCGCGTGCCGGCGATGAAGCACAGCAGGGTGGCGATCGAGAGCACCAGGCCCACCGACAGCTGCCCCAGCGAAGAGTAGGGGTTGCTGGCCTTGTGACCGAGGATGGCCAGCAGGGAGACGGCCAGTCCGTAGACGGCGAACAGCAGCAGCAGCAGTGGGATCAGGCGCGTCTTGCGCCGCCACTGCACCACGCCCAGCAGCACGTAGACGAGGCCGACCAGACCGCTGAAGCCGATGGTGGTCCAGACGATGGACGGCGCGGCGTTGGCCATCATCGCCTCGGCCATGGCCGGATCCCGCATGGCGGCGTTGGCCTGAACCTGGCGGCGCATTTCGTCGACATAGACGTCGAGCTTGAGGAAGATCATCGCCGCGCCGAACGCGCTGCTCACGGCGGCCAGCCAGGCGCCGACGGCGCCGGCGCGGGCGGCGCGCGTGGCGGTCTCCTCGTCCGGCAGTCTCGCGAACGGGTTCAGGACGGCCAGCTTGTCGATCACGATACGCACCCCCGGGACGAAGGGCGCGAGCTTTCGACGCCCGCGCGGGCTTCGTCAACCAAGGCTGCGGCGATCAGGCCGCCTCGACGCCGAACTGCAGGCGGGCCAGGCGCGCATAGAGCCCGCCCTTGGCCACCAGGTCGGCGTGCGTGCCTTCCTCGACCACGCGGCCTTCCTCCATGACCACGATGCGGTCGGCCTGCAGCACGGTGGCCAGGCGGTGGGCGATGACCAGCGTGGTGCGGCCGCTCATGGCCGCGTCCAGGGCCTGTTGCACCAGCCGCTCGTTCTCGGCGTCCAGCGCGCTGGTGGCCTCGTCGAGGAGCAGGATCGGGGCCTGGCGCACCAGGGCGCGAGCGATGGCCAGGCGCTGGCGCTGGCCGCCCGACAGGGTCTTGGCGCGCTCGCCCACCGGCGTGTCGAAGCCCTGGGGCAGGGCGGTGATGAAGCCGGTGGCCTGGGCCGCGTCGGCGGCGGCGCGGGCTTCGTCCTCGGTGGCGTCGGCGCGGCCGAAGCGGATGTTGTCCATGGCCGAGCCCGAGAACAGCGGCGAGTCCTGGGCGACCAGGGCCATGGTCCCGCGCACCTCGGCGGGCGTCGCCTCGCGCAGGTCGACGCCGTCCAGGCGGATCGCGCCGCCCTGCGGGTCGTAGAAGCGCAGCAGGAGGCGCAGCACGGTGCTCTTGCCCGCGCCCGAGGGGCCGACCAGGGCTACGGTCTCGCCGGGCTTCACGGTCAGGGTAAAGCCGTTGAGGGCCGGCAGGTCGGGGCGGCCCGGATAGGCGAAGGCCACGTCGCTGAAGGCGATCTCGCCGCGCACGGGCGAGGGCAGGGCCTTGGGGGCCTGCGGCGGAGCGATGCCCGGCTTGGCGTTCAGCAGTTCGGCGATACGGTCCATGGCGCCCGAAGCCTTCTGGACGTCGCCCCACACCTCGCCCAGGGCGCCGACCGAGCCGGCGGCCATGATCGCCAAGAGGGCGAACTGGGCCAGGGTGCCCGGCGTCATCTCGCCCTTGAGGACGAGCTGGGCGCCGAACCACAGCAGGAGTGTCACGCCGCCGAAGGCCAGGGTGATGACCACCGAGGTCATCATGGCCCGGGCGCGGATGCGGCGCACCGAGGCGTCGAAGGCGGTCTCGACGGCCGCGCCGAACCGGCGGTCGGCCTCGCGCTCACGCACGAAGGCCTGGACGGTGTCTAGCGCGTCCAGGCTCTCGCCGGCATAGCCCACGGCGTCGGCGAAGCGGTCCTGGGCGGTCGCCGACAGTTTGCGCACGTTGCGGCCCATCAGGAACATGGGGGCCAGCACCACCGGCACCATCAGCACGATGAAGCCCGCCAGCTTGGGGCTGACCACAGCCATGTAGCCCAGGCCCCCGACGAGGCTGAGGGTGTTGCGGATGGCGATCGAGGCCGAGGCGCCGACCAGCTGGTCGATCAGGGTGACGTCGGTGGTCATCCGCGACAGCACCTCGCCGGTGCGGGTCTTCAGGAAATAGGCCGGGTCCAGCGACAGCACGTGGCCATAAAGAGCGCGGCGCAGGTCGGCCACGACCCGCTCGCCCAGGCGCGTGACGAAGAAGAAGCGCGCGGCCGTGGCCACGGCCAGCACCAGGGCGACGCCGCCCAGCAGCAGGAAGGCGCTATTGACCGAACCGTGCGAGCCCTTGGCGAATCCCTTGTCGATCACCTCCTTGAAGGCGGCGGTCAGGCCCAGGGTGGCGCTGGTCGAGAACAGCAGGAAGAACCCCGCCGCCAGGGCGTCGCCGATGTGGCGGCGGACGAACGGCAGCAGGTGGGCGAGGGGGCGGATGTCCTTGCGGCGCGGGCGGCGGGCGGCCGCCTCGCTCAGGCTCTGGGCCAGTTCGGCGCCGGCGCCCGGGCGGCCGTCGGCCGAAATCTCGCCGCCGTTAACGTCGGTCATCAACTGGGTCCTTGCCAAAATCGCGCGGGTTCTTTATAGCCGCGCGTCTTCGAGGGCCACCCCGCTGGTGGTGCTCACCCACATTTCACGCCGCGCTCTAGTCGGTTGGACCGTCCGATGAAACAGAACATTCACCCCGACTACCACTTCATCACCGTCACCCTGACCGACGGCTCGAGCTACCAAACCCGCTCGACCTACGGCAAGGAAGGCGCGAACCTGGCGCTCGACATCGACCCGCGCACCCACCCGGCGTGGACGGGCGGCAACGCTCAGCTGATGGACCGTGGCGGCCGCGTCTCGCGCTTCAACGCCAAGTTCGCCGGTTTCACCGCGAAGAAGGCCTAAAGCCTCCAAGTCTCGCCGTAAGGGCGACGAAAAGCCGGCTCCGCGTTCGCGGGCCGGCTTTTTCTGTTTCTGGGGTCTGGTTTGGTCGTGCGGTGGAAAACCTCATCCTGAGCTTGTCGAAGGACGAGGTTTTCGGTGCGAGCCGTCAGCGCCAGGCGGTGGTGGTCTCGCCTTCCGGCTTGAACTCGAAGTCGCCGTCGGTCGAGGCCGACAGGTCGCGCCAGGCGTCGAGCTCGCCCTGCAGGCTGTCGATCTTGGTCTGCACCATGGCCAGGGCGTCAGTGCCGGCGCACCAGCGCACGGGCGGCCGCTCTGCGTTGGCCAGCGTCACCAGGGCCTGGCCCAGGCGCTGGGGATCGCCGGCCTGGTTGCGGCTGCGGGCGTCGTAGAAGGCCTTCAGGTCGGCGGCGACCTGGGCGTAGTCGGCGATGGCGTGCGAGGCGTGGCGCACCGAGGTCGGCTCCAGGAAGTCGGTGCGGAAGAAGCCTGGCTCGACCACCGTGACGTGGATCCCGAAGCGACGGACCTCGCCGGCCAGCGATTCCGAGAAGCCCTCCACCGCGAACTTGGAGGCGCAGTACAGCGCGCCGCTCTCGCCGCCGACGATGCCGCCCACCGACGAGATGTTGAAGATCCGGCCCGAGCGCTGGGCGCGCATGGCCGGCAGCACGGCGCGGGTCACGTGCATCAGGCCAAAGACGTTGGTGTCGTACTGGGCCTGGGCGTCGGCGGCGGTCGACTCCTCGAAGACCGACAGGTGGCCGTAGCCGGCGTTGTTGACCAGCACGTCGATGCGGCCAAAGCGCGCCAGGGCGGCGTCGACGGCGGCCTGCACCTGGTCGGGGCGGGTCACGTCCAGGGCCAGCGACAGCAGGTTGTCGGCGTCCGGGCCGAGGGTCTCGACCAGGCCCTGGCGGTTGCGGGCCGTGGCCACGACGCGGTCGCCGGCGGCCAGGACGGCGCGAACGATGTCGGCGCCGAGACCGCGCGAAGCGCCGGTGACGAACCAGGTGCGGGGGGCGGGGGAAGTCATGGGGAAGCTCCTTCTGAGGAGCTTGCAGCATGGGCCTGGATCGGGCGGAGGCCGTAGACGGATGCCGCCAGCCTCTTGCACGATCCTGCCATCGGAGCGATCGTCGTTGCTCGGCCAAGCCTTCAACGGTTGAATGTAGCCATGAACAAGTTGCCCGAACTCGTCGCCCTGGTCCGCGACCACCTGGGAGGCGCCTCGACGGACGGCGTCGGCCCGCTGATCGCGCCGGGCCTGCACCTGATCGCCAGCACGACCGTCACCGAGGCCCAGCAGCTGGTCTACGAGCCGATGCTGTGCCTGATCCTCGACGGGGCCAAGACGACCACCCTGGGCGCCGAGAGCTATCCCTATCGCGCCGGCGAGTACCTGGTGGTGTCAGCCGATCTGCCGGTCAGCGGGCGGGTGATCGCCGCGCCCTACCTGGCGGTCGGGATCCCGCTGGACCCCGCCGTGATCGCCGACCTGCTGGTCGAGGCCGGGGAGGTCGTGCCCGAGATCACGCCGACCCGGGCCCTGGCGGTCAGCCGGATGGACGACGAACTGATCGAGACGGTGATGCGGCTGGTGCGCCTGCTGGACCGTCCGCGCGAAGCGGCGGTGCTGGGGCCGATGGTCCGGCGCGAGTTGATGTGGCGGCTGCTGAACGGCGAGCGGGGCGGCATGATGCGCCAGATCGCCTCGTCGGGCGGCCGGCCGGAGCAGGTGCGCCGGGCGATCCGCTGGCTGCGCGCGCACTATGCCGAGCCGATGCGGATCGAAGAGCTGGCGCGGGTGGCGGGCATGAGCGAGACCTCGCTGCACCGGCACTTCAAGGCGGTGACCGCCATGAGCCCGCTGCAGTACCAGAAGCAGATCCGCCTGCAGGAGGCGCGCAACCTCCTGATGGTGCAGGGTCGCGACGTGGCGGGCGTGGGCTTTTCCGTCGGCTACGACAGCCCCTCGCAGTTCAGCCGCGAATACGCGCGCCTCTACGGCCGCCCGCCGGGCCGCGACATGGCGAGGCTGCGGGCCGATCCGTCGCTCAGCGTGGCGGTGTAATTCAGGTCCTCTCCCCGAAGGGGGAGGTGGCCCGGAGGGCCGGAGGGGGAAGTTCCTGATGAGATCAGTGCGTCCCGAACAGCAGCAGTCCCTTCCCCCTCAGTCGCTTCGCGACAGCTCCCCCTTCAGGGGGAGCACCCTGGGGGCCGAACCGCGCCTCAGCGCGGCGGGGCGAAGCGGATGACGTTTTCGCCCAGGAAGGGCTCTTCGGAGGCTTCCGGGGCCGGCGCGAACAGCGGCTCCATGGCGTCGGCGGTGGCCGTGGGGCTTTCGGGCTTCTCGGGGGGCTTGGGGGCGGCCAGCAGGATGGGCATGCGCACCGAGACGCTGGTGCCCGCGCCCAGGCGGCTTTCGACGTGCATCTCGCCGCCGTGCAGCTGGGCGAAGGCCCGCACCAGCGACAGGCCAAGGCCGGTGCCCTTGGCGCGCTGATCGACGCCGCCGGCCTGCTCGTAGGGACGGCCCAGGCGCTCGAGGTCCTCGGGGCTGATGCCGACGCCGGTGTCGGCCACCACGATCTCCAGCATGCCGTCGTGGCCGTCGGCCGTGACCGTCACCTGGCCCCCTCTGGGCGTGAACTTGAGCGCGTTGGACACCAGGTTCAGCACGATCTGCTTGAGGGCGCGGCGGTCGGCGTCGACGTCCAGCTCGCCGGGCGGCAGCACGCCGCGCAGCTGCACGCCCACGCTGTCGGCCTGCACGCGCAGCAGGCGCATGGCGGCGTTGACGGCCTCGCGGGCGTCGAACTCGCCGCGCGACAGCTCGAAGCGCTCGGCCTCGATCTTCGACATGTCGAGCACGTCGTTGATCAGGTCCAGGAGGTGGCGGCCGCTCTCGTGGATCAGTTCGGCATACTCGCCGTAGCGGTCAGTCAGGGGGCCGAACATGCGGGCGCGCATGATGTCGGAGAAGCCCATGATGGCGTTCAGCGGCGTGCGTAGCTCGTGGCTCATATTGGCCAGGAAACGGGCGCGGCCGGCGGCCAGCTGCTCGGCGTCGGCGCGGGCCTGGTCCAGCTGCTGCAGGTGGCGGGTCTCGGCGGTGACGTCGCGCAGCACGCCCACCAGCATGCCGGGACCGACCCGGCGCAGGGTCAGCGACAGGGTCTTTTCCGGGGCCTCGGCGGCCGGGAAGGTGAGCACGGCCTGGTGCTCGCGCAGGGCCTGGCCCAGGGCGAAGTCGACGCGGGCCCGCTCGCCGGCGACGGCGGCGTGCGACAGGCCGTCGATCATGATCTTGTCCAGCGCCGCGCCTTCGGGGGCGACGCCGCGCACGGTGCGCACGCGGCCCTGCAGGGTGACGACGAAGGCCAGGAACGGCAGGCCGTCCAGCAGGGTGGAGAGCGCCGTCAGTTCCGACAGGTTGCGCACGTCGCGCTCGCCGGCCCGGCGGTGGGTCAGCATCAGGCCGGCGGCGAGGCCAAGGCCCGTGGTGGCCACGGCCAGGAAGCCGAGGATGAAGGCGGTGGGGCCCGTGGGCGGCGGCGGGGCCAGGCCCGACAGCTGGGTCAGGGCGGCCATGGCGCCGCCGATCAGCGCCAGGGCCGCGCCCTCGGCCAGGCGGCGCGGGGCGGCCAGGGTCGAGGCGGCGGCCACGGGGGCCAGGCACCAGGCGCTCATGGCGCCCGAGACGCCGCCGGTCAGGGCCGCGGCGATCGCGCCGCCGGCGGCCCAGCCGACCAGCAGCAAGGATTGGGTGCGCTCGTCCTCGCTGTCGCCCAGCAGCAGGGCGGCGATGGCGGGCAGGGCCCCGGCCAGCAGGGCCGTCCAGATCGGCCAGCCCGTCGAGCCCGGGGTGAAGGCCACCGCTCCGCCGGCCAGCAGGGCCGCGGCCAGCCAGCCCAGACGCCAGGCGCGCGCCGTCTCGCCCGCGCCGAGCGCGGGGCGATAGACGGCTTCATCCTGCCGCGGCTGCACGGGGTCGATGTCCAAGGGGGCGGGTCCGCCTCAAAAGGTTCGTTATTGGTGAATCCTAACCCCGCTTCGGCCGATCCCCCAAGCGCGCACAATTGTGGGGCGACCGGCCGAGTCCAGCTTCTTGTGGACGGAAACGGTTTCGTAAGCGGGTTGGTTCAGGGTGGCACAGAATGCCTTTGCGGACAGAAGGTCCGGGAGTTTCATATGTCTCAGACGGCGTCCGCGGACGCTTCGTTTACAGCCGAAGAGCCCGCCGAAAGCGTGGCTGGGGCTGATTCGCGCGGTGCGCAGCGGGGCGCCGAAGGCCCCACCGCGACGTTTCGCCGCGCCGCCGCCCGTGCGCGCCGCAAGGCCGCCCTCGACGATCAGAAGCGTTCGTTCCTGCGCATGGTCAGCCACGAGCTGCGCACGCCCCTGAACGCGGTCATCGGTTTTTCGGAGATTCTGGCCAGCGAGCTCTACGGCCCGCTCGGCTCGCCGCAGTACAAGGAATACGCCAAGCTGGTGCACGAGAGCGGCCTGAAGCTGCTGAAACTCGTCAACCAGATCGTCGAGATCGCCCGCCTTGAAGGCCACGTCACCGACCTCGACGTCGCCGCCGAGCCGCTGGACGAGGCGGTCGAGGACGTGATGGCCCAGTTGCGGGCCGAGTGCGAGGCGCGGGGCGTGGTCCTGAGCGCGCCGGACCTTACGGGCATGCCGGGCGTGCTGGCCGACCGTCGGGGCCTGCGCACCATCCTCTCCAACCTGATGCAGAACGCCGTCGCCCATTCGCCGCGCGACGGGGTGGTGACCATCGAGGCCGAGCGCGTGGCCGGGGGCATGGTCGAGATCTCGATCCGCGACCAGGGCGAGGGCGTCGACGCCGCCGACCTGCCGCGGCTGTTGCGTCCCTTTGAGCAGGGCGGCGGCGCGTCCCTGACGCGGACAGGCGAGGGGGTGGGTCTTGGCCTGCCGATCGTCGACCTGCTGACCCGGGCCATGAACGGCTCGCTGCGGCTGAAGTCGGCGCCGGGGCAGGGGCTGACGGCCATCGTGAGCCTGCCGGGCTCCTGACCGCTTGCATCAGGGGCGCGGCCCGCCTAGATGCCGCGCCATGAGCACCAGCCCCATCGACGCCGCCCTCGACGAACTGGCCGACGAGTTCGAAATGCTCGGCGACTGGGAAGAGCGCTATCGCTACGTGATCGAGCTGGGCAAGGACCTCGAGCCGCTGACGGCCGAGGAGCATTCCGAAGAGAACAAGGTGCGCGGCTGCGCCAGCCAGGTGTGGCTGGTCACCGAGCCGCAGGGCGACGGCGCCGTGCGCTTCCGCGGCGACAGCGACGCCCACATCGTCAGCGGCCTCATCGCCGTGGTGCTGCGGCTCTATTCGGGCGCCCAGGCCAAGGACATCGCCGCCTTCGACGCCTCGGCGGCCATGGCGCGCCTTGGACTGTCGGAAGCGCTGTCGTCGCAGCGCTCCAACGGCCTTAAGTCGATGGTCGCCCGCATCCAGCGCGACGCGGCGGCGCTGGCGGCCTGATAGGGCAAGATCGCTCTCACCCTCCCGTCATTCCCGCCCTTGTGGCGGGAAACCCAGGTTCCGCTTGCAGGTGAAGTGCAGGCGAACTGCCAAGCAGTTCGCTCCGTCTGTTCTTGCGGCTGACAGAGGGGTTCCCGCCACAAGGGCGGGAATGACGGGAGTGAGAGTGAAATTTCTATATCCCTAGAAGAATCCGGCCCGATTGCCGATGAACAGGATGGCCACGACGATCAGCAGAAGCTGGATCAGCCAGTTCACGGGCGAGGGGATCGGCGAGCGCTGGACGGCGTAGAGGGCCAGGCCAAGCAGCACGAGGGCGATGATGACGGTGATCAGGATGCTCATGGCCCGGTAACCCGCGTTATGCGCGCTTGGTTCCGGCCGTGCTTGAGCAGACCCGCCCGATCTTCTATGGCCCGCCCATGACCTCGACCTGGCGCATCGCCGCCCTCTACCGCTTCGCGACCTTCGACGACCCGGAAGCCATCCAGGCCGACCTCGCCAAGCTGTGCTGCGGGCTGAAGGTCAAGGGCACGCTGCTGCTGGCCCGCGAGGGGATCAACGGCACCATCGCCGGAACGCCGCAGGCGATCGACGCGGTCATCGCCCATATCCGGACCCTGCAGGGCTGCGAGACGCTGGAACTGAAGTTCGCCGACGCCGACCATGCGCCGTTCCACCGGCTGAAGGTCAAGGTGAAGGCCGAGATCGTCACGCTTGGCGAGCCCGACCTGGATCCGGCCCGCAATCACGGCGTCCACGTCGATCCGGCCGACTGGAACGCCCTGATCGCGCAGGACGACGTCATCGTCATCGACACCCGCAACGGCTACGAGGTCGACTGCGGCACGTTCGAGGGGGCGATCGATCCCAAGACGCCCAGCTTCGCCGACTTCCCCGCCTGGTTCGACGCCTTCCGCCAGACCTGGGACCCGGCCGCGCCCGCGCCCAAGGTGGCGATGTTCTGCACCGGCGGCATCCGCTGCGAGAAGTCGACGGCCCTGCTCAAGGCGCGCGGCGTCGAAGAGGTGTTCCACCTCAAGGGCGGGATCCTGAACTACCTGGAGACGGTGCCGCAGGACGAGAGCCTGTGGCGCGGCGAATGCTTCGTGTTCGACGAGCGGGTGGCGGTCGGCCATGGCCTGTCGCAGGGCACGCACGCCCTGTGCCGCGGCTGCCGGATGCCGGTGTCGGAGGCCGACCGGGCCTCGCCGCTGTATGTCGAGGGCGTGGCCTGTCCGCGCTGCCACGACAGTCGCAGCGACGACCAGAAGGCCCGCTACGCCGAGCGCCAGCGCCAGGCCGCGCGCGCCCTGGAATTGGGCATCGACCATGTGGGCGCGAGCCTGCCGCCGAAACCTCCGCGCGAGGCCTGACGGATCGCCCTTGCCCGCACGGCGTTATCTCCGCGACCCCTTCACCAGGACATGGAGACAGACGCCATGGTCGCCTACGACCCCACGCTCAATCCCGGCCAGACCAACGGCGCCGGCCCGGCCCGCGCCCGCCAGAGCCTGATCGACACCCTGTCGGACAAGGTCTCGAATTTCCTCGATCACCAGTCCAAGCCGCTGGACCCCCAGGCGCCGGTTCCCGACTACGCGGTCGGCGCGCCGCCGAAGAAGGGCTTCAGCATCGCCGGCCGCCAGGTGCAGCTGGGCGGCCGCACCGTGCCGCTGGGCCTGGCCGTTCTGGGCGGGGCGGTGCTGGCCGGCCTGCTGATCAACAAGCGCACCCGCGCCGCCACCCTGACCGCCGCCGGCACGGCCTGGACCTTCCTGCAGTCGAAGAAACCGTAAGGCCCTGCTTGGAGCCTTTCGCGAAGGGGCCGCGTTGCTGCGGTCCCCTCCACGAAAAGCCACAGGGAGGCCGAGCATGGCCCATACCAACGAAGACCACATCAAGCTCGTCAACGGCCTGGTCGAGATCACCATCGACAGCGCCGACGGCTACGAAGAGGCCGCCAAGGACGCGCAGAGCAGCCGCTTCAAGACCCTGTTCCAGGCCCGCGCCCAGGAACGCCGCGGCATCGTTTCGGACCTGCAGGCCGAGGTCCGCCGTCTGGGCGGCACGCCCGATGACGACGGCAGCATCCTGGCCGCCGCCCACCGGGTTTTCCTCAACGTCCGCGACGCTCTGACCAAGGGCGACGAGGCGGTGGTCAAGACCGTCGAGGACGGCGAGGACCATATCAAGGCCAAGTACGAGAAGGCCCTGGGCGACGTGGACATCCAGCCGGAGACCCGCCGCGCCATCGAGACCGCCTACGCCAAGGTCAAGGCCGGCCACGACCAGATGCGCGACATCAAGCACGCCATCGCATCGTAGGGCTCACGCCATTCCATAATGCGCCGCAAGGCGCTGCAGGGCCGCCTTCAGGGCGGCCTTGCCCGTTCTGGGCTTCATGCCCAGGGCGACCTCGGTTCCCTGCAGGGACGTGCCGGTGAGGCAGATCAGGGTCAGGATCGGCATGGCCTCGGAGCCGACGGCCTCCATGGCCCGTCCAAGGCGCTGGCGGGCGGCGCAGGCGCGTTCCATGGGCTCCAGGCGCGAACCGCCTCCCGAGCGCGGCGTCGGATCCCAGCGCATGGTCAGGCGGCCGATGATTCCCGAGGCATGGGCGTCGGCCGACAGTTTCTCGCCGGCGGCGTGCTCGGCCCGGGTGATGTGCTTGCGCCGCAGCAGCCAGTCCAGCGGCGCCTCGCCCAGATTGGCGCGGTGCGTGGTGGCGCGGCCGTCGGGCTCGATCACGGTCTTTTCGCCCTCGACGAAGCCGGGACGTCCCGGCGGAGGGGCAGGGGCCTTCGGCGACAGCCGCCAGCCGCCGTCGGGCCGCGGCAGCAGCCTGTCCGACAGCTTGCGGAAGGCCGCCTCGTCGATCACCAGCATCGGACGGCGGCCGCGGGCGAAGCGCACCGCGTAGGCCAGGCCCCTGGCCTCGATCACCGAGCCGGCGCGGGCCAGCAGACGGGCGGCGCGGTCGGCCAGGTGCTCGGCCTCCAGCTCGCCCTCAAGAACGGCAGCGGCGCTCATCGGCCCATCCCCGCGCGCTGGAACTCGATGCCGGCCAGGTCCGGAATGGTCTCGGGCGCCTGGCGCACGCAGGCCTCAAGCGCGGTCATCCGGGCGTCGAACACCCGGTCCTCGCGCATGTCCTCGATGCGGTGGCAGGCGTGGGCGCAGGTGGTGCGGTCGCGGCCGAAGGCGAAGGCCACCCGGTTCAGCGGCCAGTGAAAGATCACGTGCGCCAGGTAGATCGCGATCTGCCGGGCGCGGGCGGCCGCCTTGTTGGTGCGTTTGTCCGAAGCGATGTCGACCGGCGCGACGCCAGTGGCCAGGGCCACGGCATGAGTGACGAAGGCGGCGGCCAGCCGGTCGCGACGCGGGTCGGGCGAGATCGCCCAGGCCTCCTCCAGGATTTGAGCGAGCATGGCGGTCCCTCAAGAGCGGCGCCCCCAGTGACGCCCATGAGCATCAGCCTAGGCTGATATTCCTCCTGTAGGATAACTTTCCTATTTCGCGCGTCCAGCGAAAATCTAAACCGCTGATTGCATTGCGCGAGATGGTCGCCTATCCCCTTCCGCCGACGGGGATAGGCGCCTTCGTCACGGCTGGCCCGGCGCCGGTGCGGCGTTGGCGGACGGCGGGTTGGGCTTGAGCAGTTCGGCCTCGATGGCCACCTGCACCTCGTCGCCCACGCCCATGGTCGAGCCCGGTTGCGGCACGCCGTAGGCGACGCCGAAGTCCGAGCGCTTGAAGCTGCCGGTCAGCGAGAAGCCGATACGGGCGTTGGGGTCCATCGGCGGATAGCCGGTGTAGCCGCCGTTGAACGTCGCCTTCAGGGTTACGGGCTTGGTCACGCCGTGCAGGGTGAGGTCGCCGGTGACGTCGGCGGTGTCGTCGCCGGTCTTGGCGACCTTGGTCGAGCGGAAGGTGATGGCGGGGTACTTGGCCGCGTCCAGCCACTGCGGGCCCAGAAGCTCTTCGGTGAAGCCCTTGGGCGGGGCGGGCAGCAGCAGCGAGGCGGTCTTGATGCTGGCTTCGATATGGGCGCTCTCGATCGCCTTCGGATCGAGGGTCAGCTTGGCGTCGAAGTCGGAAAAGCGCGCCGTGTACCAGGAAAAGCCCAGGTGGTTGACCTTGAAGCTGAGGTCGGCGTGGGTCTTGTCCAGCGTGTAGTCGCCGGCCGGCAGGTCGGCGGGCGGCTTGGCCGCCGCCGGGGCGGCGGCGCTTTCGCTGGCCGGTTTGGCCGGAGCGTCGCTCTTGGCCGCCTTCTGGTCGGAGCAAGCCGAAAGCGCCAGCAGCAGGGCGCCGCCGATCGCGAGCTTCGAGGCGTAGGACATGAAACCTCCCTTTTTTCAGGCGGGGAGGTTCGGCCCGGGGCGAGCGTCGGGTCAACCCCCAGGCCGTGGCTCAGCTTGCCATTACTTTTTCCGCGCGGCGATCCAGGCGTCGGTGCGCGCCTCGAGCACCGCCAGGGGCGTCGAGCCGCCCAGCAGCACCAGGTCGTGGAAAGCCCGCTCGTCGAACTTTGGGCCGAGGGCCGTCTCGGCGCGCTTGCGCAGCTCCAGGATCTTCAGCTCGCCGATCTTGTAGGACAGCGCCTGGCCGGGCCAGGAGACGTAACGCTTCAGTTCCACTTCGATGTTGGTCGAGGACAGGGCGCTGTTCTCGGTGAAGCAGGCGCGGGCCTGTTCCAGGCTCCAGCCCTTCCAGTGCATGCCGGTGTCGGCCACGAGACGGCAGGCGCGCCACATTTCGTAGGACAGGCGGCCGAACAGCTCGTAGGGGTCGCGGTAGATGCCCATCTCCTCGCCCAGCCATTCCGAATAGAGCCCCCAGCCCTCGCCGAAGGCGCTGAAATATAGGTTCTTGCGGAACTCGGGGCCGGCCTGCTCCTGCGCCAGCGAGGTCTGGACGTGGTGGCCTGGCGCGCCCTCGTGCAGCACCAGGGCCGGCAGCTCGTAGAGCCCGCGCTGGTCGAGGTCGGAGGTGTTGATCATCAGCCCGCCGGCGCGGCCGGCCTTGGGGTCGCCGCCGAAATAGCGGCCGGTGGTGTAGCCCTTCTCGATGCTGGCCGGCACCGGGCGCACGCCATAGGTCAGGCGCGGCAGGGTCCCGAAGTGGGCCGGCAGTTGGTCGTCGGCGCGCTTGGCGATCTCGCTGGCCTTTTCCAGCAGCTGCTGGCGGCTGGTGGCGTAGAAGCGCGGGTCGGTGCGCAGGAAGGTCAGGAAGGCCGGCAGGTCGCCCTTGAAGCCGGCTTCCTTCATCACCGTCTCCATCCGCGCGCGGATGCGGCGCACCTCGGCCTGGCCGATCTCGTGCACCTGGTCGGGCGTCATGTCGGTGGTCGTGTAACGCTTGACCAGGAAGGCGTAGTAGCGCTTGCCGTCGGGCAGGTCGCCAGCCGCGAGACTCTTGGCGGACTTCGGCAGGTACTCGTCCTGCATGAAAGCGACGAAGCTGGCGCGGGCCGGGGCGACCTTGGCCTTCAGCACGGCCTCGCCCTCGGCGATCAGGGCGGCCTTGCGCTCGGCCGGCACGCTGGCGGGCAGGGCGCGCAGCGGGGCCAGCAGCGGATCTTCGGCCACGGGCGTGGCGGCCGTGCGCTGGGCGCGCTCCAGCACCGACTGGGCGGTCATCCTGGTATGGACGAAGCCGGTGGCGATCCCGCGGCGGGCCTCGGCGGTGTTGGCGGCGTACCAGTCGGGCGCCTGGGCCAGCAGAGCGATCCACTTTCTGGCCTCGTCCTCGGTCTTCAGGCGGGCGCTGCTGGCGCGATAGAGCAGGGCGACGTCGAAGCCGCCGTCGCTGCTGAACGGCATGCGGCTCTCGTCGAACGACAGGCCGACGAGCTTGTCGTCGAGGCTCCAGGCCAGGATCTGGCGGGTCAGCTTCTCGTCTTCGGACAGGCCGGCCGCGTCGACCTCGCCCAGCAGGGCCTTGGCCTTCTCGTACTTGGCCTTGCGGTCGGCGTCGGCCTTGGGACCGACCGGCGGCAGGCGCCAGCGGGCGGCGTCGGAGCCGCTTTCCTCGTCGTCGATGGCCGAGACCGACTCATAGGCCTTCACCGCTTCGGTCAGGCGGATCGACGCGCTGGGGGCGGCCGCATGCGCGCCGCTCGCCAGCAGCACGGCCGACAGGGCCGCGCCGGCGGCGAGGCGGAGAAGGTGATGACGCATGGACGCTCCCCGGAATGAACGAGGGGAGGTTAGAACAGGATTTGCCGCCGGGCCAAACGGCCCCGCTTCGCATCCGGATCAGAATGTAAGGAGAGGGAAGAAAATGGAGCGGGCGAAGAGATTCGAACTCTCGACATCCACCTTGGCAAGGTGGCGCTCTACCACTGAGCTACGCCCGCGCACCGATTTTCTTGTCTCGTCCATCCGTCTCCCGAGGGGAGGGAATGGAGCGGGCGAAGAGATTCGAACTCTCGACATCCACCTTGGCAAGGTGGCGCTCTACCACTGAGCTACGCCCGCATCGAAGAGGCTGAAAGCAGCGCCCCGCGACGAGGAGGCGGCTTATGGCAGAGCGTTCCGTGCTTGGCAAGCACTGTCGCGCAACTTCATTGGGGATGAATGCCGCACTTGCGGAAAGGCCCGTTTCGACGGCTCATTGATCCCTTGGATTTGAGGGCGGGGCTCTGGGTTTGCGTCTGTTCGTGTTCGGATTGGGCTATGTCGGCGCCGCCTTCGCCGAATCTCTGGCCGCGCGCGGCTGGTCGGTCAGCGCCACGGGGCGCACGCCGCAGGCGCGAGCCGCCGTCGAGGCCCTGGGCTTTTCCGCCGTCGATCCCGACGACAAGGCCGCCATGGTCGAAGCGATGCGCGGCGTGAACGCGGTGCTGGTGACCTCGCCCCCGACCGGCGAGGGCTGTCCGGCCCTGGAGGCGGTGATTCCCGCCCTGGCCGCCGCCGAGGCCTTCCCCGACTGGATCGGCTATCTGTCGACGACGGGGGTCTATGGCGACTTCGATGGCGGCTGGGTGTTCGAATCGAGCCCGCTGAAGGCCCAGTCGGTCGAGGGCGCGCGCCGGGTCGGCGCCGAGCGCGACTGGCGCCAGGTGTGCCGCGGCATGGGGCTGACCATCGCCACCTTCCGCCTGCCGGGCATCTACGGCCCGGGCCGCAGCGCCTTCGACCGGCTGAGGGCCGGCGAGGGCCGCCGAATCGTCAAGCCGAGCCAGGTGTTCAGCCGGATCCACCGCGACGACATCGTCTCGGGCCTGCTGGCCTCGCTGGAGCGGCCCCGGGCCGGGGCGGTCTACAATCTGTGCGACGACGAGCCTGCCCCGCCGCAGGACGTCATGGAGCACGCGGCCCGCCTGCTGGGCGTTCCGGTTCCGCCGGACCTGCCGTTCAACGCGCTGGGCCTGTCGCCGGCCACCCGCCGCTTCTACGCCGAGAACAAGCGCGTCTCGAACGCGCTGGCCAAGGCCGAACTGGGTTGGCGGCCGAAGTATCCGACCTACCGTGAGGGGCTGGCGGCGATTCTGGAGGGGTAGGGCGCTCCCATTACCTCCCGTCATTCCCGCCCTTGTGGCGGGAACCCCTCTGTCAGCCGCAAGGGCGGGAGGGGCGACGTGCAGGGCACGTCGCTTGAACTTCACCTGCGAACGGAACCAGGGGTTCCCGCCACAAGGGCGGGAATGACGGGAAGAGAAAAGAAGGCGTCGCTTAGTTGCAGGTCGGCATGGGCTTTTCGTCCGGCGTGCCCCAAGAGGCAACCCAGGCCACGACAATTTCGTGCTCGACCATCTGTCCAGCATCTGCGGCTCGAACGCCCTCGGCGACCGCCTCCTCGAAATAGCGTTCGAGGTCGATCGTGAACGGCTTGGTCATGCGCTTGAGACTCCAAAGGTACTCTAACCCAAGGTCTCCCGACCGTCGCCTACTCCTCCTCGTCCCCCAGATCCGCCGCCGCCCAGGCGGCCGCCGGGGCTTGCCCTGCCGAGCGGGCGCGGGCAGCGCGGGCCAGGCGGCGGGCGACCGGGTCGTCGTCGACGGGCGTCGCCAGCACGCGGGCCTCGGCCACGGCGGCCACGAGGCGCTCCAGGTCCTGCGGGCGCGACAGGCGGTGGTCGCCGTCCTTGATCAGCGAGAAGACGACATCGTCGCTCTTCAGCGCGTTGGCCAGTTCCAGGGCGTGGGTCCACGGCACGTCGGCGTCTGCCCCGCCCTGCAGCACGCGCACGGGCGCGTCGATCGGTACGGGGCCTGGCAGGATCGACCAGCGGGCGCCGTCCTCCAGCAGGTCGCGGGTGATCGCATAGCCGCCGTCGTCATACTCGGACGGACGGATCCAGAAGCCGTCGCGGGCGATGGCCGCCCTGGCCTCGTCCGACAGTTCGGGGGCCATCAGCTTGTCGGTGAAGTCGGGGGCGGGCGCGATCAGGACCAGGGCCTTGACCCGCTCCGGCCGGGCGATGGCCGCCAGGCAGGCCAGCCAGCCGCCCATCGACGAGCCCACCAGCACCAGCGGCCCCTCGGTCAGCTCGTCGATGACGGCCAGCGAGTCGGCGCGCCAGCGGCTGATCACCCCGTCCTTGAAGGCGCCCGACGATTCGCCGTGGCCGAAATAATCGAAGCGGACATAGGCGCCGCCCGTGGCCAGGGCCTGGTCGGCCAGGACCTGGGCCTTCGTGCCGGTCATGTCGGAGTGAAAGCCGCCCAGCCACACCACCGTGGGGCCTTCGCCGTCGATCTTGCGGTACGCGAGACGCTGATTTTCCTCGCGCGGGTGGAAATCGCGGACTTCGGTCATGGCGCGGCCTTGTTCGTTTCGCTAACTAACCCCTCCTAACCTCTTCAGAGCGCGGCGTGTCCATCCTTCCCGATGAATTCACCCTGCTGCAGGTGACGCCGGAACTGGAAACCGGCGGCGCCGAGCAGACCACGATCGACGTCGCGCATGGCGTGGTGGCCCAGGGCGGCAAGGCCCTGGTGGCGACGCGCGGCGGTCGCATGGCCTCGCGGCTGGAGGCCGACGGCGGGCGCCTGGCCCAGATGCCGGCCCAGTCGAAGAACCCGCTGATCATGCTGGGAAACGCCGCTCGCCTGATCGACCTGATCCGCCGCGAGAAGGTGACCCTGGTGCACGCCCGCTCGCGCGCGCCGGCCTTCTCGGCCCTGTGGGCGGCGCACGCCACCAGGACGCCGTTCGTGGCCACCTATCACGGGGTCTACAACGCCAAGTCCAGCCTCAAGCGCTGGTACAACGCGGTGATGACCAAGGGCGACCTGGTGATCGCCAATTCCGAATACACCCGCGCCCACGTCATCGCCGAGCACGGCATCCATCCCGACAAGGTGGTGGCCATTCCGCGCGGGGTGGACCTGTCGCGTTTCGAGCCCGGCTTCGTCTCGGCCGACCGCGTCGAGGCCCTGCGCAAGGCCTGGGGCGTCGCCCCCGACGAGCGCCGCCTGAAGGTGCTGCTGGCCGGCCGCCTGACCCGCTGGAAGGGGCAGGGCCTGGCGATCCAGGCCGTGGCGCGGCTGAAGGCGCTGGGCGACGCCCGCGTGCTGCTGCTGCTGGCCGGCGACGACCAGGGCCGCAAGGGCTATCGCGCCGAGCTGGAACACATGATCGCCCAGGCGGGGCTGGAAGACAGCGTCAAGCTGGTCGGCCACTGCGACGACATGCCGGCCGCCTATCTGCTGGCCGACCTGGCCATCGCTCCGTCGCTGGAACCGGAAGCCTTCGGCCGCACGGCGGTGGAGCCGCAGGTCATGGGCCGTCCGGTGATCGCCGCCGACCATGGCGCGACGCGTGAGACGGTGGTTCCCGGCGAGACCGGCTGGCTGGCCGCGCCCGGCGACGTCGAGGCCTGGGCCCAGGCCTTGAACGACGCCTGCGAGGCGGGCGCCGCCGGGCGTCAGTCGATGGGCATGGCGGCTCGCGCGCGAGCGCGACGGTTGTATTCTGTGGACGCGATGGTCGAGGCGACCCTTAAGGTCTACGCGCGCGTTATGGCCGCCCGAAAGGCTGGGGCGGTGGTTTTGGAGTCGAAGGGTTGAGCAAGGAGATCAAGAAGGTCCTGGTCATCAAGCTGGGCGCGCTGGGCGACTTCGTCCTGGCCCTGGCGGCGATGAAGAAGATCCGCGAGGCGCACCCGCGCGCCAGAATCACCCTTCTGACGACTCCGCCCTTCGAGGCCCTGGCCCGCCTGTCGCCCTACTTCAACGCCGTCGAGGTGGACGGCCGCCCCAGCGACGCGGGCGATCTGTTCAAGATGCTGGGCCGCATCCGCAAGGCCAAGTACGACCGCGTCTACGACCTGCAGACCAACAACCGCACCGGCTGGTACTTCCAGGCCCTGCGGCCGTTCCCGCCGCAGTGGTCGGGCATCGCCAAGGGCGCCAGCCTGCCCCAGCGCGGCCGCGCCCGCTATCACATGCACACGCTGGAGCGGCACGCCGACCAGCTGCGCCAGGCCGGCATCTGGCCCGACGCCCCGACCGAGCCGGGCAGCGCCCCGCCGCCGGACCTGTCGTGGATCCTGCGCAAGCACAAGGACGCCCGCCCTGTCGCCGGCGCGGTGACGCCCAAGCCCTACGTGCTGCTGGTGCCCGGCGGTTCGGCCCACCGGCCCGAAAAGCGCTGGCCGGTCGAGAGCTACGCCCAGCTGGCGGCGCTCCTGAAGTCCAAGGGGCTGGACATCGTCATCATCGGCGGTCCGCAGGAAAGCGCCATGGCCCGCCAGATCCAGAAGGCCGCCGGCCAGGCGCGCGACCTCACCGGCCGCACCGACTTCGCCCAGCTGGCGGTGCTCGGGGCCAAGGCGGCCCTGGTGGTCGGCAACGACACCGGTCCGACGCACCTGCTGGCCGCGGCCGGCGCGCCGACCATCGCGCTGTTCTCCGACGCCTCGGACCCGGCCCTGTGCGGCCCGCGCGGCCACGTGGCGGTGATCAAGTCGCCCGACCTCAAGGCCCTGCCGGTCAGCACCGTGGCCAGCACGGCGATCTCGCTGCTGCCGCGCTAGGACCGCCGGCGCATGAACACCCGCGCGTCCTCGTCGAGGCCGCGGGCCAGATGCTCGGCGCGGATCTCCGCCATGGCCGGCGTCAGCACATCGACCTCCGCGAACCCCAGCCGGGCGTAGTACGGTGCGTTCCAGGGCACGTCGCGAAAGGTCGACAGGGTCAGGCCGCCGCTCGTCCGCTCTCCGACGGCGTCCAGCAGGGCCGCGCCGATCCTGCGGCCGGCGAAGGCCGGCAAGACGTCCAGCTGTTCGACATAGAGCCCGCCTTCGAGCGGGCGGAACATCACGAAGCCGGCGATCGCGTCGTCGATCCCGGCGACCAGCAGGCCGCCCTCGACGATTCGCCGGGCCAGGAGCGGGGCGGGCGTGGGTTCGTCGGCGGCGATGGCGTCCATCAGGCCCAGGAAACGCTGGGCGGAAGCGCGTTCGAGCGCGCGGATCGCCTCGACCTCGACGAGCCGCGCGGGACGTAGCAGGATGGGCGCGGGGGCGCTGTTCATCTGGAACCAAGCCGGAAACTGGACGGTTTAGGGTTCCGAGTTAACGAGGAGTCCGTCAATGCGCATCACCCCCGGCAAGCCGTACGCCCCCCGCGCCCTGGCCGGCCGCGAAGCGTTCCAGCCGGACACCAGCGGCAACAGCGCCGGCGCTCAGCTGGCCATAGGCCTGGCCCTGGCCGGCGGCGCGATCCTGGCCGCGACCCTGCTGGGCCGCCGCCACGAGCGGGTGATCGACGACGAGGAATATGCGGTCGGCTATGCCGAGATGCACGAGCCGGTCGCCCATCAGCCCAAGCCGCTGACCAGCCTGCTGCTGCCACCGCTGTTCATCGCCATGACCCTGTCTGGCCTGCGCACCTGGAACGCGCCGTCCAGCCCCGCCCGCACCCGGGCGCTCACCTTGTGGAGCCTAACCCAGGGCTTCAACGCCCTGTGGCTGGCTTTCGGCACGAAGCGCGGCGGCGGGCAGCTGGCCGTGGCCACCGCCTCGCTGGGCGCGTCGGCGGCCTATGCGGTGGAAGCCCGCAAGGTCGGCGGCGCCTCGGCGCCGGATCTCGGCTGGCTGGGCGTGGCCAACGCCCTGACCGCCCAGCTGTGGCGACGCGCGCCCGTCCGTCCCACCTTGCACTAGGCGTTCCGGCCCGGCTTTCTCCCCGCCTTGGAGCGGGGAGGGGCCATGCGGATTCGGATCGGACACCTGGCGGCGGCCGCGGGCCTGTTCGCGGTCGAGGTGGCCATCGCGCTGTTCGTGCGCGACGGCTTCGTGCGCCCCTATCTGGGCGACGTGCTGGCCACCGCCATGGTCTATTTCGCCGTGCGCGGCGCTACGCCTCTGGGGCGGGCCGGAGCGGCCGCGGCGGCCATGGGCCTGGGCGTCGTCATCGAGCTGGGCCAGGCCGTCCATATCCTGGAACATGCGGGTCTGGGCGGCAGCCGCGTGGCGCGGGTGGTCTTTGGCGGTGTCTTCGATCTGAAGGACCTGGCCTGCTACGCGGTCGGCGTCGGCCTGGCGGCGCTGGTCGATCGAGGGTGGCGGATTGATTCGTCCGCCTCCGGATGAGGCGCCGCACTGGGCGCTCACGCTCTCCGGCGCCGCTCAACCGCGCATTGTGGCCTGTCCACAGCCGCTCCACAGAGCTCGCAGAACGGTGGTATTGACTTCCTCTGCCTAACCTTTACGCATTCGCCCCGGCTTTTGAGAGCGCCTCTCACGAGCACGCGCCGCCAGGGGACGACGGCCGACAGAACAAGCCTGTTGCGGGGGGAAGCGGTTGGCCTTCGACGACGCGACCTATGACGACGCCGTGCTCGCCGCGCGCACGCCCGATGGGGCGGGCTGGCGACCGAAAGCCGCGCGGCCGGCCTGGCGCCTGGCCGAGATCGGCGTCGCCGGCGGCCTGGCGGCGCTGCTGCTGGTGTTCTTCTGGCTGGACCTGCGCCCTGATATCGAGACCGCGCACCAGCAACCCTTCTTCTGGCTGAAGATGGCCTACACCGCCGCCCTGGCCGCCGCGGGCTTCGACGGCTTGGCGCGGCTGATCCGCCGCGGGCCGCCGGCCCCGACGGCGATCGTCGTGGCGATCATTGCGGCGCTGGTCTTCGCCGTCGGCGGCGTGACCGAGGCGATGCAGATGGAGCCGGCCAAGCTGGCGCGCCTGTTTTCGCCGACCTCGGTGGGGGCGTGCTTCTTCAACATCGTGGCCCTGGCCCTGCCGACCCTGCTGCTGAGCCTGACGGTGCTGCGCGGCGTCGAGACCGAGCGGCCGATCCTGGCGGGCTTCGCGGCGGGCGTCTTCGCCGGCGGCCTGGCCGCCAGCGTCTACGGCCTGCACTGCCCGCACTCGACCTTCGTGTTCGTGGGCCTGTGGTACCTGGGCGGCGTGCTGCTGTGCGGCCTCGCCGGCGCCGCCCTCAACCGGCTGGCCGCTCACTGAGACGCCGCTCAAGGCGCGGCGAGCTCGATGCGCTGCAGCACCCGCCCCGTGCGATCGAAGGCCGTCAGCCGCATGGCCGGTCCCACCGCTTCCGAGCCGGTGAAGATCAGGTCGCGAGCCGGGTCGAACGGCGCCAGCCCCGCCAGCCCGACGATCACCGCTCGCGAGGCCTCCGGCGCGGGCGGGGCGGCCACCAGCGACTCGATGCGGCCCACGTGCTCCAGCAGCTCGTCGGCCGCCAGACGGCGCACGAAGCGGCGCGCCGCCGCGCGGATGCGACCGGCGGGCGGCGCGTGATGGTCGGACGGGGAGGGGGCTTGGAAGGTCATGTCGTTTCTCCTGAGGGGATCAGGCCGACGGACCGCACGACAAAAAACCCCGCGCCTTGGAAGGAGCGGGGTTCGAAGATCCTGCGATCTCGTTCGGCGGTCGCTTAAGACGCGCGCGTTCGTCCCGTTCCTGAAGGCCAGGCGGTAATAAGTACGGTGAGAAGAAGCGCGCGGGCGGAGACGGGCAGGGCGAGGCCGGCGGCGGTCGGGCGACCGGCGCTGAAGGCTTCGATGCTGCTGCGGCCCATGGGCATGAAGATGCCGTCTCCGAGGTGACGCCTCAGTTCCTATCAGTCCTTTGGGCGGCGGGTCAGCAAGAAATTGTCCGAATGCCGGCTCGGCAACGAAAAAGACCCTCCCGGCGAACCGGAAGGGCCTTCGTTCCTGCGCGAGGCGGGAAGCCTTACTCGGCGGCGGCCTTGCCGGCCGGGGCGCCGAACTTGGCGTTCAGCTCGCCCGTCAGGTAGCGCTTGGCCATGGCGGCGGTCGAGAGCGCGCGGATCTTGCCGGCGTGGCCGGCCGAGCCGAACTGCTCGAAGCGGTCCTGGCAGACCTTGCGCATGGCGTCCTTGGCGGGCTTGAGATAGGCGCGCGGGTCGAACTCGTGCGGCTTCTCGATCAGGATCTTGCGCACCGCGCCGGTGATGGCCAGGCGGTTGTCGGTGTCGACATTGACCTTGCGCACGCCGTGCTTGATGCCGCGCTGGATCTCTTCGATCGGCACGCCCCAGGTCTGGGGCATCTCGCCGCCATAGGCGTTGATGATGTCCTGCAGCTCCTGCGGCACCGACGACGAGCCGTGCATCACCAGGTGGGTGTTGGGCAGGCGGCGGTGGATTTCCTCGATCACGTTCATGGCCAGGACGTCGCCGTCCGGCTTGCGCGTGAACTTGTAGGCGCCGTGGCTGGTGCCCATGGCGATGGCCAGGGCGTCGACGCCGGTGGACTGCACGAACTCGACGGCCTGGTCGGGATCGGTCAGCAGCTCGTCGTGGCTCAGCTTGCCCTCGAAGCCGTGGCCGTCCTCGGCCTCGCCCATGCCGGTCTCCAGCGAGCCCAGCACGCCCAGTTCGCCCTCGACCGACACGCCGCAGGCGTGGGCCATCTCGACCACCCGGCGGGTGACCTCGACGTTGTATTCGTAGCTGGCGGGGGTCTTGGCGTCTTCCATCAGCGAGCCGTCCATCATCACCGAGGTGAAGCCGTACTGGATCGCCGTGGCGCAGGTCGCCGGGCCGTTGCCGTGGTCCTGGTGCATGCAGACCGGGATGTGCGGGTAGATGTCGACCAGGGCGTCGATCATCTTGGCCAACATGATGTCGTTGGCGTAGTTCCGCGCGCCGCGCGAGGCCTGGATGATGACCGGGCTGTCGACCGCGTCGGCGGCCTCCATGATGGCCAGGCCCTGCTCCATGTTGTTGATGTTGAAGGCGGGCAGCCCGTACTCATGCTCCGCCGCATGGTCCAGCAACTGCCTAAGCGTGATCCTCGCCACGTATTTCTCCTGCAAGCTTTGAAGTCGTTGAATTGGTTCTTGTTGTTGGGGCGCGACGCTTTTGCGTTCTTTGCCCGGAGATCTCGGAGCCGGTTCCTCGCCTGGCGCTCCGAGAGCGGAGGCCTGCGCCCCGAAAGGCTCGGGGGCAGGCGTTCCGACTTCGTCGATGGTCCTGCGGCCGTCGTCGGCTCGTCGGGATCCTCCCTTAGGCTTCGAGAGCCGCGACGCCCGGAAGCGTCTTGCCCTCCATCCATTCAAGGAACGCGCCGCCCGCCGTCGAAACGAAGGTGAAGTCGGCCGACACGCCCGCGTGGTTCAACGCCGCGACGGTATCACCGCCGCCAGCGACCGCCACGAGCTTACCCGATTTCGCGAGCGACGCGGCGTGTTTCGCCGCCGAAACGGTCGCTTCGTCGAAAGGTTGCACCTCGAACACGCCCAGCGGGCCGTTCCAGATCAAGGTGACGCTTTGGTCCATGGCGGCCAGCAGGCGCTTGGCGCTCTCCGGGCCGGCGTCGAGGATCAGGTCGTCGGCCTGCACTTCGTTCAGCTGGCGCACAGCGGTTTCGACGCCGGGGGCGACCTTCTTGGCCACGACCACGTCGACCGGCAGCAGCAGCTCGCAGCCGGCCGCGTCGGCCTTCTTCATGATCTCGCGGGCGGTGTCGGCCAGGTCCTTTTCGCAGAGCGAGCCGCCGACGTCGTGGCCCTGGGCGAACAGGAAGGTGTTGGCCATGCCGCCGCCGATGGCCAGGCGGTCGAGCTTGGCGACCAGGTTGTTGAGCAGGTCGAGTTTGGTCGAGACCTTCGAGCCGCCGACGATGCCGATCACCGGCTTCTTCGGATTGCCGAGCGCGGCGTCCAGGGCTTCCAGTTCGCGCTGCATGGCCAGGCCCGGATAGGCCGGCAGCAGCTTGGCCAGGCCTTCGGTCGAGGCGTGGGCGCGGTGGGCGGCGCTGAAGGCGTCGTTGACGTAGACGTCGCCGTTGGCGGCCAGGGCGGCGGCGAACTCGGCGTCGTTCTTTTCCTCGCCGGCGTGGAAGCGGACGTTCTCCAGCAGGGCCACGCCGCCGTTCGAAAGGCCGTCGACGACCTTGGCGGCCTCAGGGCCGATGCAGTCGCTGGCGAAGGCCACCGGCTGCTCGAGCAGCTTGCTCAGCGGCTCGGCGACGAAGCCGAGGCTCATCTCCGGCACGACCTTGCCCTTGGGACGGTCGAAGTGGGCCAGCAGCACCACCTTGGCGCCGGCCTTCGACAGGAAGGCGATGGTCGGCAGGGCCGCGCGCAGGCGGGTGTCGTCGGCCACCTTGCCGCCGTCGACGGGCACGTTGAAGTCCACCCGGACCAGGGCGCGCTTGCCGGCGAGATCGGCGGTGTCGAGGGTGCGGAAGGTCATGGGCGTCTCTTAGGGTTTGGGCGCGAACTCGGGCTTCCGAGGCGCGTCGTGCAGATTTCCGTCGATAATGTCGAAGAAGCGCCAGTCGGCCTTGTGCGCTCTTCGTACTTCGACTCGTGTGGGGTTGAAGCTCTTAATCCAGGCGATATCCGCCAGGCTTGAGAGGTCGTCGGGATTGTCGAGCAGCCTGGAGCCGCACCACTTGTCGGCAGCGTCGAAATAGATTGCGGTCGCGGCTTTACCGGCTAGCCAGTCGCTGATCAGATCCTTCGCCGCGGTCGCGGCCCTGAAGGAGTCGGTGTCATCGTGGACGCCGTCGTGCGGGAATTGGGTTTCCCAGTATCCGAAGGCGAGGGTCAGTTCGTCGTCGCAGGTGTCGATGAGAACCTCTTCGATCGCCTCGCCGAGATGAGTTCCGATCCGGAGCACCAGGTAGTCCTGGTTCCACCATTCCCAACGCCCCGACCGAGAGATCGGCCAGTCTTGGAATTCCTGATAAATCGCCGCGCTCCATTCCGTCACCGGTTGGGCCGGTGACGGAACGTAGGAAGCGCCGGCGGATGGGGGAGCGATAGTCTCGGACATGGCCGGCTCCCCCTTCGCGCCTTAGAGGAACTTCGCCATTTCCAGAGCGGTGTCGCTCATGCGGGTCGCGAAGCCCCATTCGTTGTCGTACCAGCTGAGCACGCGGGCCAGCTTGCCTTCGATGACTTGCGTCTGGGGCAGGGCGGCCGTCGAGCTGGCGGCGATGTGGTTGAGGTCGGTCGAGACCAGCGGGTCGGTGGTCACGGCCAGGACGCCCTTCATCGGACCGTCGGCGGCGGCCTGCAGCGCGGCGTTGATCTCGGCGATCGTGGTCTCGCGGCCGGTGACGACCTTCAGGTCGATGACCGAGACGTTCGGGGTCGGGACGCGGATCGACGAGCCGTCCAGCTTGCCCTTCAGTTCCGGCAGAACCAGGCCCAGGGCCTTGGCGGCGCCGGTCGAGGTCGGGATCATGCTCAGGGCCGCGGCGCGAGCGCGGTAGAGGTCCTTGTGCATGGTGTCCAGCGTCGGCTGGTCGCCGGTGTAGCTGTGGATCGTGGTCATGTAGCCACGCTCGATGCCGACCAGGTCGTGCAGGACCTTGGCGACGGGGGCCAGTGCATTGGTGGTGCACGAGCCGTTCGAGACGACGATGTCGTCGGCGGTCAGGGTCTCGTGGTTGACCTTGTAGACGATGGTCTTGTCGGCGCCGTCGGCCGGGGCCGAGACCAGCACGCGCTTGGCGCCGGCCTTCAGGTGCAGGGCGGCCTTGTCACGGGCGGTGAAGATGCCGGTGCATTCGAAGGCGATGTCGACGCCCAGTTCGGCGTGCGGCAGTTCTTCGGGGTTGCGGATCGCGGTGACCTTGATCTTGCCCGTGCCGACGTCGATCCAGTCCTCGCCCGAGGTGACGACGCCCGGGAAGCGGCCGTGCACGCTGTCGTAGCGCAGCAGGTGGGCGTTGGTCTCGACCGGGCCCAGATCGTTGATCGCCACCACCTCGATGTCACGGCGGCCGTGCTCGGCGATGGAGCGCAGCACGAGGCGGCCGATACGGCCAAAGCCGTTGATGGCGACGCGAAGGGCCATGTGGTCTTTCTCCTCACGATCGGACCCGCTCGGAAGCGAGCGGCGTTCCTTGATTTTGCAGGCGGTTTCGCGGTCGAAAGCGGCGAAGTCAAGCCCAGGAACGCTCACAAGACATTAGCTATTGTTGTGACGCTCGTTACATCGCCCAATTGTGGTCACGCCGGCTGGCGAAGTCGGCGACGATCTATATGTTGCGCCGCATGATGGGAACTTGCCGATGATACCGGGCGAAGGAAGCGCCCTCGACCTGGCCGCTCGGCGGCTGGAGCGCGCCGTCGCGAACCTGGAGCAGAAGATCGCCGCCGAACGGGCCGAGCGCGCGCGCGCCGCCGCCCAGCCGGCGTCGGGCGACCTGTTCGAGGCGCCTGTCGCCGACGTCGCCGTGGTCGAGAAGGCCGCCCAGCTGGCCGCCGACCTGGAGGCCGCCCGTGTCCGCGAGCGGGCCCTGGAAGAGGCCGGCGAGCAGGCCAGCGAGGCCCTGGGCCGCGCCATCGCCGAGATCCGCGCCGCCCTGGGCGACGAGAGCCTGATCGGCGAAGGCGTCCATGACGACGAGGAGGGCGGAGCGCCCGCCGATCTCGCCGACGAAGCCGAAGACGATCCCGAAGCGTTGTACGACGAGGACGACCCGCCGTTCGACCCCGACCCGCCCGCGAAGGCCTGAGCCCATGGCGCAATTGACCATCCACGTGAACGGCCGGCCCTACAGCGTCGGCTGCGAAGACGGCCAGGAGGCTCACCTCCTGGAGATCGCGCGCCTGTTTGACCGCCAGGTCCGCCAGGTCAGCCAGGAGGTCGGCCAGCTTGGCGAGACCCGCCTGTTCCTGATGGGCGCCCTGCTGCTGGCCGACGAGCTGTCGGACCTGAAGCTGCGCCTGGCCCACAACCAGTCGGAACTGGCCCGCCTGCAGAACGAACAGACCCGCGTCGAAATCCGCGCCATCAAGGCCATCGACGCCGCCGCCGAGCGTATCGAGAAGCTGGCGGCCGGGTAGGGCGCCTTCCTATTTCGCGACCGTCGGCCAGGCGCTGGCCGGGGCTGGCGCTCGCTTCGTGACGCCTCCCGGGCGCGAAGGCTTCTTTCAACGACCAATCCAACGCTTATCCGCGGTCGCTCGGCGCATCGCTTGACGATAGGTATTTAAGGAATTAGCTATTTATATGTAACGGAGCTGAGCTCCGGCTTTCACGTCTTCGGGGGCAGGGCATGGCGCGGTTCAATTTCGAAGGGATCGTCGGCGGAGCGCGCTACCTGCTCGTCTCGTTCGTGGTCCTGCTCGGTCAGAACCTGACGCTCCTGGCGATCGTGTGGTGGTCGCGCGAGCCTGGCGTTCCGCCCTGGTGGATTTGGATCAATCCCGTTCGCGAGCTGGTGGTTTCGGCCTTCATGGGGCGCGAAGTCCTCGACGCGGCGACGCTGCCCGTGGGCATGGTCGTGATGCTGGCGGCGGACGCGCTGCTGGTCGGCCTGGCCTTCCGGCGCGCCCGCTACGTGAGGGGACCCGCCTGGATCCCGATCCTGACCATCGCGCCGCTGGTGCAGCTGCTGGTGATCGCCTGGATGGCGGCGGCGCCGGCCAGGCGGGAGCCGCTGGAAGGCGAGGCCTCCCGTACCGATCGCCTTGCGGCCCGCGCCATGGCCCTGGGTCTCCTGATGGGCGTCGGCCTGATCGTTCTGGTCGTGGCGTTCTCGGCCCTGCTGCTCGGAACCTACGGATACGCCCTGTTCATGGGCTCGCCCCTGCTGATCGCCCTCGTCGTCGGCTACATCGCCAGTCGTCCAGAAGAGACGACAAGGTCGCGGACGTTCGGGCTGGTCTCGGCTGCCTTCCTGCTGGGCGGCGTGGCGCTGATCGGCTTTGCGTTCGAAGGCGTGATCTGCCTGGTGATGGCCACGCCGCTGATCGCGCTGATGGGCTGGATCGGGGCGCTGATCGGCCGGGCCCTTGCCGGCATGGGGCGGCCAGGACGCGGAACCACCCTCGCCAGCGTGGCGGTGCTGCCGATCCTGCTGGTGGGCGAGGCCCTGGCGCCGCCGCGCGCCGACTTCGAGAGCGTGGAGTCGATCGAAATCGCCGCCCCGCCGGCCGCTGTGTGGGACTCGGTGGTTCACATGGGGCCGATCCCGGGCGCGCCGGCCGCGCCCTTCCGCTGGGGGCTGGCCTATCCGATGCGGGGCGAAATCCAGGGCGAGGGCGTCGGCGCCATTCGTCGCGGCGTGTTCTCGACCGGCGTGGCCTATGAGCGCGTCGTCGCCTGGGAGCCGGGCAAGCGGCTGGATTTCATCGTGCTCAGCGACCCGCCGTCGCTGAAGGAGCTTTCGCCCTACGAGCAGGTGAACGCGCCGCACATGAACGGCTATTTCCGCACCCGCGACGCGCGTTTCTCGATCACGCCGCTGCCGGGCGGGCGCAGCCGCCTGACACTGGCCACGCACCACGACCTGGACCTGGCGCCAGCCGCCTATTGGACGCCGATGGCGCAATGGGCTGTGCACGCCAACAAGCAGCGGGTGCTGAACCACTTCCGCCGCCAGGCCGAGGACGGGCTTGCGGCGCCTGCGACATCGATTTCGGAATAGGGCTCTATCGCCGGGGCCTACGAACCCCTATCTTGTCAGGTGGCGGGTCGTGCTGCGGCTCTCGTCGAAGATTTCTATTCCCAGGGACCTTAATCTCTCTATCGGGATCTGTTCCCTCCCGTGGCCGTGGCTGCGGGAACACGGAGCCCACCTGTATCTAACAGGTTCGAGTGGATTGAAACGTCTTCACGGTTCTTCGCGGCGCCGCCACCCTTTCCCTCCAGAGTTATTCGATCCAGAGGCCCTGGACGTCCGAATTGACCGCGCTGCAGGTGGTGCTCGCCTTCCAGAAGCGGACCGTAACGGTCTTGTCGGACAGCTTCGCCGATAGCAGGCCTGAGTAGTAGGTCGTCTTGTTGGGGTTGTCGGCCGTGATATGGACCGCTCCGCCGCCGACGAAATCGATCCAGATGTAACCGTCGTTCTCGACATAGAGCCTGGCGATCTTGCCGCTGCATTCGCTGTAGGCGAGAGCCTGGCTGGAGGCGCCGGCGAGGGCCAGGGCGGCCGATGCGGCGAGGAGGAACTTGCGTTTCATGGGGCTGCTCATGGTGACGTTTGGAGATCTCCGAAGCATCACGATTCCATTGCGCCCTTGGCGTGCGAATTATGAATTTGCCCTCTTTCATTGAATTTTACCTGGCTGGCCCGTGATCGCCGGCCATGGCACACGGACGGCCATGACCATCGCCGACCCCGCCGCCGCCAAGACCGCCCTGCGCGTCTTCGTGCGCAACCGCCGCAAGCAGCTGGCCCTTGAGCATCCCGAGGCCGACTGGATGGCGGTGGACGTGGCGCGCGAGCCGCTGTCGGCGCGCTTTCCGGATCCGAAAGGCAAGGTCGCCGCGCTCTATCACGGCCTGGGCTCGGAGGTTTCCGCCCGCGCCCTGGCCGACTGGCTGGCCGGGGAGGGCTGGCGCCTCGCCTTGCCCAGCGTCGAGGGCGCCGATCCGCACGGCAAGGGCGGGCGGATGGTCTTCCGGGCCTGGACGCCCGGCGAGCCCCTGGCCCGTGACGCCATCGGCATGGTCGCGCCGGTCGCGGACAACGCGATCGTCCAGCCCGACCTGGTGGTCGCACCGCTGCTGGGCTGGGACCGCGAGGGGCGGCGCCTGGGGCAGGGCGGGGGCTATTACGACCGGGCGCTGGAGGCCTTGCGCGGCCGCAAGGAGGTCTTCGTCCTGGGCCTCGCCTACCAGGGCCAGGAGACCCACGGCCTGCCCGACGAACGGCATGATCAACGATTGGACGCGATCTTGACCGAAAACGAGTATATCGAGGTCCGAAAGGACTGATCGATCATGCGTTTTGCTTTCTTCGGCGACGTCGTCGGCAAGTCGGGCCGCGACGGCCTGGCCGACCACCTGCCGGGCCTCCGTCGCCAGCTGGGCCTCGAGTTCGTCATCATCAACGCCGAGAACGCCGCCGCCGGCTTCGGCATCACCGAGAACACCGCTCGTGAGCTGTTCGACGCCGGGGCCGATTGCCTGACCTTGGGCAACCACAGCTGGGACCAGCGCGAGGCGCTGACCTACATCGTGCGCGAGCCGCGCCTGATCCGTCCGGCCAACTACCCGATCCTGTCGGACGCCCCGGGCCGGGGCAGTCACCTGTTCCAGACGGACTCGGGAAAGACCGTGTTCGTGGTCAACCTGCTGGGCCGGGTGCACATGGACGCCATGGACGATCCGTTCGCCGCCGCCGATCGCGAGCTCGACAAGGCCCCGCTGGGCCAGGTCGCCGACGCGGTGATCGTCGACATGCACTGCGAGGCCACCTCCGAGAAGATGGCCATGGGCCACTATTGCGACGGCCGCGCCAGCCTGGTGGTGGGCACCCACACCCACGTGCCGACCGCCGACTGCCAGATCCTGACCGGCGGCACCGCCTACCAGACCGACGCCGGCGCCTGCGCCGACTACGACAGCGTCATCGGCAACCAGAAGGAAGAGCCGCTGCGGCGCTTCACCACCAAGATCAGCGGCGGCCGCTACCAGCCCGCCAGCGGCCCGGCCACGGTCTGCGGTGTGTTCGTCGAGACCGACGATCGCACCGGCTTGGCCGTGCGGGTCGAACCGATCCGCGTGGGCGGCCGGCTGAAGCAGAGCGTGCCGGAAGTCTGAGACCTGGCGATCCCTCTCCCCCTCGGGGGAGAGGGATCAAGCAAGGCGTCTTCCATACAATCCACTCCCGCTTGCATCCGTCACGATCTCCGGCCCAACCTCTCGTCGAGGCAAGCACAGGAGCCCTCCATGACCGACGTCACCGTCTACACCGCCAAGGCCCACGCCGTAGGCGGGCGCCAGGGGACCGCCAAGACCGACGACGGCCATCTGGACGTCCAGCTGGGCTATCCCAAGTCGCTGGGCGGCAACGGCGAGGGCACCAATCCCGAGCAGCTGTTCGCGGCCGGCTACGCGGCCTGCTTCCTCGGAGCGCTGGGCCTGGTGGCCCGCAATCAGAGCGTCAAGCTGGGCGAGCACAGCCTCGACAGCGAAGTGGATCTCATCAAGGACGACGTCAGCTTCCACATCGGCGTGCGCCTGACGCTCAACGCTCCCGAGGTCGACCGCGCCGTGGCCGAGGACCTGCTGCACAAGGCCCACCAGGTCTGCCCGTACTCCAAGGCCACCCGCGGCAACGTGGTGGTGGAGCTGAAGGTCGCCTGATCCTGCGTCCGGCGGTGGAATGGGAAGGCCGCGAGCGCCCCCCGGGGTGACAAGACACGCTTCCAGGCGGTAGAAGCGCCGCCAACCCATTCCATCGTCAGATCAGAGAAGAGCCTCCGAATGGCCGGCCACTCGAAATTCAAGAACATCATGCACCGCAAGGGCCGCGCCGACGCCGCGCGTTCCAAGCTGTTCTCCAAGCTGTCGCGCGAAATCACCGTGGCGGCCAAGACCGGCCTGCCCGACCCGGCGATGAACCCGCGCCTGCGCCTGGCCGTGAACAACGCCAAGGCCGAAAGCCTGCCCAAGGACGTCATCGAGCGCGCGATCAAGAAGTCGCAGATGGGCGACGCCGGCGACTACACCGAGATCCGCTACGAGGGCATGGGCCCCGGCGGCGTGGGCGTGATCGTCGAGGTGCTGACCGACAACAAGAACCGCGCGGCGTCGAACGTCCGCTCGCTGTTCTCCAAGTACGGCGGCAATCTGGGCGCCACCGGCTCGGTGACCTTCAACTTCGACCGCCTGGGCCAGATCGAGTATCCGGCCGCCAAGGCCAGCGAAGACGACATGATGGAAGCCGCCATCGAGGCCGGCGCCCAGGACGTCGAGAGCGACATGGGCGAAGACGGCGGCCACACCGTCTACACCGCCTTCGAGGACCTGAACGAAGTCTCGTCGGCCCTGGAAGCCAAGTTCGGCGAAGCCTCCTCGACCAAGATCGTCTGGAAGCCCAAGCTGCTGAACGAAGTCACCGGCGACACCGTGGCCACCCTGATGAAGCTGCTCGACGCCCTGGACGAGGACGACGACGTCCAGAACGTCTATTCCAGCGCCGACATCAGCGAGGAAGAGCTGGCCAAGCTGGGCTGATCTTCGCGGTGTGAACCTCGCCCTTCGACGAGCTCAGGGTGAGGTTCAATTGAAGCACCGAACCTGATCTGGTCCTCATCCTGAGCTTGTCGAAGGACGAGGACCACGCACTGAATGAACGGCCGCCTTTCTCGGCGGCCGTTTCCTTTTGCGGCTTCGCCCTTTGCGGCTCGCGCCCTCTCTGCTATCCCCTCGCTCCATGAGTTTCGTTCGGAAGATCGCGCGAATTATCCGCCCGGCGTGACGCCGCCGGACGAGACCTCCAGCGCGCGCCGGGTTCCACCCGCCTTCTTCCGACATTCCAGAGCTGGATAGCCTTCCCATGGCCGACGACGCCGCGCCCGCCCGCGACTACCGCGAAACCGTTTTCCTTCCCGACACGCCATTCCCGATGCGCGCGGGCCTGCCCAAGAAGGAGCCCGAGATCCTGGCGGGCTGGGCGGCCCTGTCCGACAAGGGCCTGTACGGCGCGGTCCGCGCCAAGCGTCAGGCCGATGGCGCCCCGCTGTTCGTGCTGCACGACGGCCCGCCCTACGCCAACGGCGCGATCCACATCGGCCACGCGCTGAACAAGACCCTGAAGGACTTCGTCGTTCGCTCGCGCTTCGCGCTGGGCTACGACGTCGACTACGTGCCGGGCTGGGACTGCCACGGCCTGCCGATCGAATGGAAGATCGAGGAACAATTCCGCGCCAAGGGTCGCCGCAAGGACGAGGTCCCGGCCGAGGAGTTCCGCCGCGAATGCCGCGCCTACGCCGCCGGCTGGATCGAGGCCCAGAAGACCGAGTTCCAGCGCCTGGGCGTGCTGGGCGACTGGTGGAACCGCTACGCCACCATGGACTTCACCTCGGAAGCCAAGATCGTCGAGGAATTCCACCGTTTCCTGTCGACCGGCCAGCTCTATCGCGGCTCCAAGCCGGTGATGTGGAGCCCGGTCGAGCGCACGGCCCTGGCCGACGCCGAGATCGAGTACCACGACCATGTCAGCCCCACGATCTGGGTGAAGTTCCCGGTGGTCGAGGGTTCTGAAGCCGCGCAAGGCGCCAAGCTGGTGATCTGGACCACCACGCCCTGGACCATCCCGGCCAACCGCGCGGTCTCCTACAACCCCGACATCCCCTACGCCGTCTTCGAGGTGAAGGCGCTGGAGGAGGGCCTGGAGTTCGCGCCCTGGTCCCAGGTCGGCGATCGTCTGATCGTGGCTGAAAAGTTGGCCGGGGAGGTCTTCAAGGCCGCCAAGGTCGCCGCCTTCGAGAAGGTCGAGAGCGTCGACTGCGAGGGCATGGTTCTGGCCCACCCGCTGGCGGATCTGGACAGCCACTACGGCTTCGCCGTGCCGCTGCTGGCCGGCGACCACGTGACCGACGAGGCCGGTACGGGCTTCGTGCACACCGCGCCGGGCCACGGCGCCGACGACTACCAGGTCTGGCTGGCCCACGGTCATCGCGAGATCCCCGACACCGTCGACCCCGACGGCGCCTACTACTCGCACGTGCCGCTGTTCGGCGGGCTGAAGGTCATCGAGACCGAGGGCAAGAAGGTCGGCAAGTTCGGCGCGGCCAACGGCGCGGTGATGGACAAGCTGATCGAGGCCGGCAACCTGCTGGCCCGCGGCCGTGTCGAGCACAGCTATCCGCACAGCTGGCGCTCCAAGGCCCCGGTGATCTTCCGCAACACCCCGCAGTGGTTCATCCGCATGGACCAGGCGATAGAGCATGATGGAACCTACGAAGGCGCCACCCTGCGCGACCGTGCGATCCAGGCCATCGCCGATACTGCCTTCCACCCCGACGCCGGGCGCAATCGCATCGGCGCGATGGTCGAAACGCGTCCAGACTGGCTGATCAGCCGCCAACGCGCCTGGGGCACGCCGCTGGCCATGTTCGTTCACAAGGACCTCGGCACGCCCTTGATGGACGCCGACGTCAACGCCCGCATTCTGGCGGCCATCCGCGAGGGCGGCGCCGACGCCTGGTTCTCGCGTCCCGATAGCGACTTCCTGGGCGACTGGGACCCGGCTGAGTACGAGAAGGTCACCGACATCCTCGACGTCTGGTTCGACTCGGGCTGCACCCACGCCTTCACCATCGAGGGCCGCGACGACAGCGCCTGGCCGGCCGACCTCTATCTGGAAGGCTCCGACCAGCACCGCGGCTGGTTCCAGTCGTCGCTTCTCGAAGGCTGCGGCAGCAGAGGCCGCGCGCCCTACAAGGCTGTCCTGACCCATGGCTTCACCATGGACGAGAACGGCGAGAAGATGTCCAAGTCCAAGGGCAACACGATCGAGCCGCAGGCCATCACCAAGGAGTCCGGCGCCGAGATCCTGCGGCTGTGGGCGGCCATGGTCGACTATTCGGAAGACCAGCGGATCGGCAAGACGATCCTGGCCACCACCACCGACGCCTATCGCAAGCTGCGCAACACCATGCGCTACCTGCTGGGCGCCCTGGCCGGCTTCACCGAGGAAGAGCGGGTCACCGACTACGCCGACTTCCCGCCGTTGGAGAAGTTCATTCTGCACCGCCTGTGGGAGCTGGATGGCAAGGTGAAGGCCGCCTACGAGACCTATCGCTTCAGCGACGTGGTGCGTCCGCTGGTCGACTTCTGCCAGGGCGACCTCTCGGCTCTGTTCTTCGACATCCGCAAGGACAGCCTCTACTGCGACGCGCCGAGCGCCCTGCGCCGCCGCGCCTATCGCACCGTGCTGGACTACGTGTTCGACCGCCTGACCATCTGGCTGGCTCCGCTGGCCAGCTTCACGATGGAAGAAGCCTGGGTCACCCGCTTCCCCGAAGCCGGTCCCGTCGCCCTGCGCGTGATCCCGCAGACCCCGGCGGCCTGGGAGAACGAGGCCGAGGCCGCGCGCTGGGCCAAGGTCGAAGTGGTCACCGGCGTCGTCACGGGCGCCCTGGAAGTCGAGCGCCGCGAAAAGCGCATCGGTTCGGCCCTCGAGGCCGCGCCGGTGGTCCACATCGCCGACGAGAGCTTGCTCGCCGCCTTCGAGGGCCTGGACGCCGCCGAAGTGTTCCGCACCAGCGCCGCGACCCTGGTCGCCGGCGAGGGCGGCGCGTTCACGATCGACGAGGTCAAGGGCGTGTCGGTGGATCCGGTGAAGGCCGAAGGTCAGAAGTGCGCCCGCTCGTGGCGCATCCTGCCGGAAGTGGGAACCGACCCCCGCTATCCGGAGCTTAGCCTTCGCGACGCCGACGCCGTGGCCTTCTGGGACGCGCAAAGGGCTTAATCTTCCTTCCCCCTTGATGGGGGAAGGGCCGGGGATGGGGGGGA